>CAIKAA010000120.1 GCA_903825275.1 uncultured Fibrobacterota bacterium
CCGATCCCTACAACGGCAACCGGATCCGGATCGGCAACGGTCGCGTCGGTTGGAAACGTTGCCGTTGGCGGTTGGGACGTATCCATCGCCATGGGGATGGCGCCCCAATAATTTTCAGACGGATCTCATGGCCGGGTAATCGAGGCTAAACTCCAGCGCAACAAGGCCTTAGACGATCGGGTACCCTGGCAATTTATTGGCCGGGCCGGACAATCTACACCGCCCCCCCTGAAATCCTTACAACCTTTTTCTATCATTCGCCCCTCTCTCTAGACACTGCGCCAGACCAGTCCGGCGTGGGTCATGAACCATCACCATCCCAGGAGCCAGATTGGCCAGATTCCACTCATTCGAGATGCCCTCCACCGAGAACCGCACTCGCGTCAACGACATGATCCGCATTCCAGAAGTGCGATTGGTCGGTGCCGACGCGCAGCAGATCGGCGTGGTCCCAACGCACATCGCAAAGCAGATGGCGCAAGAGCAGGGCTTGGATCTTGTGGAAGTGGCTCCGATGGCGCGTCCGCCGGTTTGCCGCATCATGGATTTTGGCAAATACCGGTTTGAGCTGACGAAGAAGGAAAAAGCTTCGAAGGCCAAGCAGCACATCGTGAAGGTGAAGGAAATCAAATTCCATCCCCGAACGGACGACAACGATTACGAGTACCGCGTCAAGCACGCGATCGAGTTTTTGGAAAAGGGCTGGAAGGTCAAGGCATCCGTGTTGTTCCGCGGTCGCGAAATGGCCCACATGGACTATGGTCGGCGGCTTTTGGACCAGATGGTCAAAGATCTGGAAGAAATCGCCGTGGTCGAGCAATCGCCGTCCATGGAAGGCCGCACCCTGGGACTGCTCTTGGCTCCCAGCCGCAAAAAGGCCGCCGCTGCCAAAGAGCGCGCCGAAGGCGGATTCGAAGCAGCCCCACCCCCTCCCAAAACATTCACCGCTCCCGCTCCAGCTCCGACCGCTTGAGCCCGAGCTTCACGACCTTTCAACCCAAATCCCAAGGACAGACACGATGCCCAAGATGAAATCACTCTCCAGCGCCAAGAAGCGCTTCGTGGTGAAGGCCTCCGGAAAAGTCAAGTGCAAGCAGACCAAGATGCGCCACTTGCAGAAGAACAAGAGCCAGAAGCTCAAGCGCGGCCTGCGCAAGGGCGACTACATCGATGCGTCCGACCGGCGTCGCATTGACAACATGCTCCCCTACGCGTAAATTTCGCCGTTCTAAAGTCGAATTGAAGAGGTAACAGCTAATGCCTAGAGCGACCCAGCGGGTTCCATCCCGCCACCGCCGTAAGAAGATCATCGCCGCCGCCAAGGGCTACTTTGGTCGCAAGAAGAACGTGTTCAAGCTCGCCAAGATGGCTGTTGACCGCGCTCGTCAGTACTCGTACCGCGACCGCCGCGACAAGAAGGGCCAGATGCGCCGCCTATGGGTGGTCCGCATCAATGCCGCTGCTCGTCAGTGCGGATTGACCTACAGCCGCTTCATCGCCGCCCTGGAAAAGGCCAACATCGGTCTCGACCGCAAGATCCTTGCCGATCTCGCCGTCACCGACTTTGCCGCCTTCCAAAAGGTTGCCGAGGTTGTGAAGGCCGCATAAATGAATCCGCTAGACGAAGTCCGGTCTTCCTGGGCTTCGCTCGCGTCCGAGATCCACGCAGCCGACGAATCAATCCTCGTCGAGCTGCGTTCTCGTTTCTTGGGCAAAAAGGGCGAAATTCCAGGTCTCATGCGCCATCTTGGGTCGTTGCCTGCCGACGAAAAGCCCGTTTACGGAGCTGCCGTCCAGGCCTTGCGACAGGAAGTGGAATCGACCCTGGATCGCCTCCAGGAACAATTGCGGGCGACCGCCCTGAAGGCCCGTCTGGAAGGGGAACGCCTCGACTTGTCCCTTGCCGGCGACCGTTCGGAACCTGGCACATTGCACCCTCTTTGGGCCCTGCGCGACGAGATTCTGGACCTGTTCGTGGGAATGGGATTCGAGATCGCCGACGCGCCGGAAATCGACACCGAATGGTTCAACTTTTCAGCCCTGAACGTGCCCGACGACCACCCTGCCCGCGACATGCAGGACACCTTCTTCGTCCAAACCGAGCCAGGGACAGAATCTGTCGTGCTGCGAACCCAGACGTCGAATTATCAAATCCATGCGATGCAAGATCAAAAACCACCTTTCCGGCTTTTGCATTGCGGTCAGGTGTACCGCGTGGACGCCGACGCGACCCATGCACCCATGTTCTGTCAGGTCGAGGGATTGGTGCTCGACAAAGGAATTTCCTTCTCGCACCTGAAGGCGACTATCTACACGATGGTTCGGGCTTTGTACGGCCCAGAGGCCGTGTTGCGCTTCCGCCCGAGCTTCTTCCCCTTCACCGAACCTTCGGCAGAAATGGACGTAAGCCTTGGAGGCGACCGCTGGATGGAAATCGGCGGTTGCGGAATGGTGCATCCCAACGTTCTCAAGAATAGCGGGATCGATCCGGAGGAGTTTCAAGGCTTCGCCTTTGGATTTGGACTGGACCGCATGACCATGATCCGCCACGGCATCAAGGACATCAGTCTTTTGACCGCCGGCGACATGCGCTTCTTGCGCCAGTTCAAAGGCTTGGCCTGAGCCTGTCGAAGGCGATTGGCGTAACAATTTTCATTTGTCTTTGAGGACCATGCCATGAAGGCGAGTTTAAACTGGCTCAAGCGCTTGGTCGAATTGACCGAGACTCCCGAAGAAATTGCTTCCCACCTGACCGATGCAGGTCTTGAGGTCGAGGAATGGCACCCTGTGAATGCGCTGGAAGGCGTGGTCATCGGCGAAGTGCGGACTTGCGAAAAGGTGGAGGGCACCAAGCTTTCCCAATGCGTGGTCTGGGATGGCCAAACGGAACTGCCCGTGGTGTGTGGAGCGCCCAATGTGCGCGCAGGACTCAAGGTCGCTCTGGCCACCGTGGGGACCACGATGCCGGGTGGGCTTGAGATCAAGGCCGCCAAGATTCGCGGGATGGAGTCGCAGGGCATGTTGTGCGCCGACGACGAGTTGGGACTTGGCACCAGCCACGAGGGCATTCTGGAACTTGATTCCAAACTCGTTGCGGGAACGCCCTTCTCGCAAGCAACTGGCGTCGCCGACGTGGTCTTCGAAATCAATGTGACCCCCAACCGCCCCGATGCCACCGGTCACTTGGGGATTGCACGCGAGTTGGCGCTTCGCCTAGACCGCCCGCTCAAGAACCCTCTTGTTGGAGTCCAACTACCTGCGGCATCTGGCCCAGCCACCACGCCGGTTTCTGTCGAGGCGGGTGTGGGTTGCTCGCGCTATGTGGGCCGCACCATCAAGGGCGTGAGCGATGGCCCTTCGCCCGCCTGGATGCAAAACCTGTTGCGCACGGTGGGACTGCGCCCCATTTCGGCCCTGGTCGACATCACCAATTTCGTCCTGTTGGAAATCGGCCAGCCTCTCCACGCCTTCGACCTCGCCAAGTTGCGCGGCGGCAAGGTGGTGGTGCGCGGCGCCGTGGCGGGCGAAACCCTCACGCTTTTGGATGGACGGAATCTGTCACTGGCAGCGGGCGACCTGGTGATCAGTGACGCGATCGGACCCCAGTGTCTGGGCGGCGTGATGGGCGGAGCCGATTCGGGCGTTTCTTCCACCACCACCGACATCTTTTTGGAAACGGCGCGATTTGTGCCGTCGACGGTCCGCTTCTTGGCACGCCGGACCCAATGCGCTTCGGACAGTTCCTATCGCTTCGAACGCGGCGTCGACCCCTTCGCCACTCGCGCCGTTTCGGATTACGCGACCTCGCTGATTTTGGCGATCTGCGGCGGTGTTTCCGACGACGCGCAAGACCTGACCACTTCCGAGCACCCCACCACAAAGCCCGTCGTCAAGCTGCGCCACTCCCGCGTAACCGGTCTTTTGGGCATGGAGGTTCCGGCGACGACGATCGGCTCCATGTTGACCGGTATTGGTTGCCGCGAACTCGAATCCGATCTTGATTCCGTGACCTGGGAATTGCCCGGATGGCGCCCCGACATTTCGGGGGAAGCCGACCTGGTCGAGGAAATCGCGCGCTTGGTGGGTTTCGACAACATTCCCACTTCTTTCCCGTCCTTCCCGGTAGCCGCCGTGCGCCTTCCCGCCGTGGAAAAGTGGACCCGCCGTATCCGGCGCGCCTTCGCGTCGCGCGGCTTGAGCGAGACCCTGTCGCTGCGCTTGGTGGCCCAAGCCGACCAAGACCGCCTGTTGTTGCCCGAAACCGACCCGCGCGCCAAGCTGGTGGGTTTGGTGAATCCCCTTTCCGACGAAACCGCCTGCCTGCCTCGCCTGGCCGTGGCGAGCCTCTTGAAGGCCGCCGCGCGCAACGCCCGCCGCCAAGAGCGATGTGTGCGTTTGTTCGAGTGTGGCAAGGTCTTTGGGCGCGATCTCCCCGAAGCGTTTGAAGCCCACCGCAAGACCGGCATTGGCGAAGCCCGACGCTTGGCGGGCTTGGTGACAGGCCCTTGGCCCGACCGCTCCTGGACCGGATCTGAGACAGAATCTGACATCTGGAAAACCAAAGGCTTGCTGGAGGGAGCCTTGAATGAGTTTGGTCTTGCCGGTTCCTTTGCCCAAGACTCCAGCGAACCGTTCCTCCATCCCGGCCGCCAGGCTCGGGTCTGCGTGGCTGGAAAGGATTTGGGATTTTTTGGAGAAGTGCATCCCACGGTCCAAGAAGGGCTGGGACTCAAGTCGGCTATTTGCGTCTGGGAGGTGGATTTGGACGCGCTGGTAGCCCTGCTGGAATCGGCCTCACCGGCCCAATCGGTCCGCATCGGCGACTTTCCCGGCACTCGTCGCGAGATCAACGCCGTGATTGGGCGCGACCGCGCCGCCACCGATGTGGTGAACGCCGTCCGTTCGTTGCCACAGGCGAAAAACGAACTGGTGGAAGCCGTGGACCTCGTCTCGGTCTACGAAGGCGCAGGTGTGCCCGAAGGCCACAAGGCCGTACTGGTACGCGTGTCGTTCCGCTCGCCGGACCGCACGCCCACCGACACCGAGGTCAACGGGCTGCAGGACGGAATCCGTCTAGGGCTGGGCGAGGTGGCGGGAGTAGTGCTGAAGTAGATTCGGGATTGGTCCGGTAAGTGCACTCATTGGGAAGGGAGGAAGGTGGGTTCGCCGAAACCCAGAGCCTGCGTTTCTCCCGAGGTTCTAAAATACGGGATGGCATCCCCCATCGGCCCGCCCCCCAGCATAAACTCCTGCCAATCCAACCCCGTGCCGAAATCTGTCTTCCAACTGGAATCCCCGATCACCCATAGGTGCCGATTGGGAAACACCTTGGGGAACCAAGTGAAGTCGATCGGGGACGTCTTCCCCCGCTTCACCTCGACATGGAACTCCTTGTCGACGAAGTCGATTTCGTGTCCCTCTTGCGACCAATAAGGAAGGCGCTGGGGGTCCTCATCTCCGCGAATGGCCCGACGGCGCGCCAATTCCTGGGCAGCCAACCATTCCATCCAGACCCCCTGTGTGGAGGGCGACATGGAAAGAAATTCGGCGACCGTCCGAGGCGCTTGGGGAGCCCAGACCAAAGCCGCCAACAAATTGACAAAGGGAAACTTGGCCGGCCGACGCGCGACCTCCACGTTCTTGTTGGAGTCCCACGCACCCGAGATTCCCACGACCAGCAGGTCGGCGAGCAGCTCGATGTATCCGGAGGCCACGGTGTTGTTGGTGAGTCCGGCCTCCTTGGCGAGCTTGTTCTGGCCAACAGGACTTGCTCCCAGGCGGTGCAATTGTTCCATCACCGCGATCAAAGAACGGCGGTTTCTCCCCTCGCGTGCACACTCCCCCAAAATCCAGTCCCGACAGGTCTCGATAACCCAGGCCGGAATTTGTCCGGAATCGGCGATTTCCGAACACGCCACGGGTGACCCTCCGGTCAGAAGGTAGGCGACCAACGAATCCCGTGTTGCTTCCTGATGAGTCCCCTTCAGAAAGGCCTTGTAGGAAAGAGGGGTGAATATCCACTGAGTCCGTTCCAAGCGTCCTTTGCGACCTGGAAGCCGCTCGAATCCTCGTCGCAGATCGGAGGCCCGCGAGCCGGTGGTCACGACCAAGACGTTGGAAAGCTCTCCGCGATCCAATGGTCGTTTTAAGGCTTTTTCCCAATTCTCGACCGCGGTGATTTCATCGATGAACAAGCGGCGCACCAAAGCATCGGGATGGAAAAGCCCCACCGTTTGGGAAATTTTTTCGGAAAGATCTTGCTCGTCCTTGGCATGATCGCCATCCAAGAACAAGGCGGATCCGGCCCCAAATTCCTGAATGGTTCGGCGGACTTCCGCTTCCATCCAGGTCGATTTGCCGTATTGGCGCGCCCCTCGGACCAATAACACGCCGGGTTGGGTCGGAAGGGTATCCAGTCCAAAATCCCACTCAAAAGTGGCGGCCAACTTTGCCATCGCCTGCCAGCGTGGAAGGACTTGCGGATCATCGATCCGGCCCTCTAGCAAGGCTTGGTTCAGTTCATTAACGTCCATACAGTTAATATATTAACTTGTTAGACAGTTAATCAATCTCTCCCCCAAATCTCTCCCCAATCCTTCCAATTAGGCCCCATGTCACCACCATAGAGTTTACGGGGAAAGATTCCGTCGTAACTGGGAGAGAGAAAGCCCCTGCGCTCGCGGTTTCAGTGGAGAGGTCTGGAATCATCCAAACCTCCCCTCCGCCAAAAACCAGTCGGCTTATTTCCGCTTCCTGACTCCCAGCCGCTTGACCGATTCCAGCTTTTGTCCATCCACGGTGTTGATTTCGATTTTCCACAAATACACACCCGTGGGGACCGGAGTCCCGTTGGCCGCGCGCAAATTCCAGGTCACCGGCAGCATATAGCGGCCATCCCCAGACGATGCCAATCGTCCCAACTCGAAACCTTCCACGGTGCGATCCATCGCGATCACGGGCGTGCCCAACTGGTCAAAGATCGAGACCGACACTTCACCCGCAGACGGCAACAGCAGGTTTACCATCAGGCTCTGGGGATCGTCGATGACTCCACCCGTGCCAAGCGCGCCACGACCAAACCCAGTGGCCTGGGATCCGAACGCCTTCGGAAGCCCCACGGCCAACTCGCGACTGCGCGCGACCGACGACGGACGCCTGGCGATGCCTGTCGAAGCTGTCGTTACCATCGCAAACGTGTCAGAAACTGTCATGGATCCATCGGTGGCGTACACGATCACTTGGGCGGCGCCCAATGGCCCGACTCCTGACAGCGTCAAGCTCGAACCATTCACCACCGCCTGGGTGCCCGTACCCAAAACGGTGGCTCTGAAGGTCAGGGGCCCCTCGAAGTCCGCGAACACGGTGTCCATGGAAATCGAAAATGGCGCAAAACCCGCCAACCGTTCCAAATCAGGAAGGGAAGAGACGACAAAGGGGGCATTGTTCACCAACAACGGATGGACCAGAAAGCCGCTGGCGATCTGGGTCGAGCCGTTGTCCATCAAGGGAGTTTGGTAACCTTGGTTAACCATTCCCTTGAGGTTAGGATCGACCGAAAGCGCGGCCCCCACTTGCTGCCAGGCGACCACGCCATCGGCTTGCGCCAAACCTGCGAAGAGAGCGAGCCATGCCCAATTCTTGAGACCAATGCGCTGGTTCATGGAACGACCGTATTGGTTCCGGCATTGGTTTTTGTGTCTCCACCCGTGATCGTTGAAGCTCCCCCGCTGGCCACATTCCAACTCCCACCCAGAATGGTCGAATAGGTTCCGCTGGCACTGTTGTTGTTCCCGCCCGCCACAGAGGCTACCCATCCGCCTGCGGTGCTGGAATGCCCACCGGATACCGCTGCCTGAATTCCCGAGGCCGTGTTCAGCGTGCCGCCCGAAACAGCAGCTCCTTCCGCACTGGCCACATTGGATGTTCCCCCAGAGACAGAGGAGGCCAACGCATTTGCCTCATTCCATTCCCCACCGCTGACCGAAGCAAACGGCCCTTTGACCGAATTGCGGTAACCTGCCACCAAACCACCATAGGACGAGTAACTGTTGTAATCACCCACAACCAAGTTGTGGGAACCGGTGCGATGATCGGAAGTATCGCCGCGAAGGGTATTGTAGCCCACGATCAAATTCCCCAGGCCATTGCTGGCATCGGTGTGCCCGGCGCCATTGCGAACATAGACGTTCACGCCATCGAAATGGATATCCGCACCGGTACGGCTCACACCTTGGAGCAAGGCCAACACGGTATTCATCTTGGTGACTTGATCGGCAAGGGTCGTGGACAGGCTCGCAATGGTGGTCCCTTGGGAAGCGATTGTCGCCGTTTGGTTCTGAATCGTGGCTGCGTTAGACGCAATCGTCGCACTCAACAGGTTGATTTGGGTGACAAAGGAGAGAGAATCCGACTTCGCCTTGGTGCGCAATGCCGCCACGCTGTCTCTTAAGCCAACCACAACTTTGGAACTATCCGATAGGTGCGATTTGCCGACACTGTCTTTGTTCACAATCGCCCCCTGATTGGAAACCGTGGTCGATAGCGAGGCCAGCGCGCTCGACTGACTGGCCAACGAAGAACGCAACGAGGCAACGCTGTCCTTCAATCCGGCCACCTTTCCCGCGCTATCGGCGACGGTCGATCTGGCCGCAGACCCGGCCTGATTGGCCCAAGGCGTCGTGCCCAACAACAGACGTCCGCCTTCCACGCCACCGCCAAAGCTTACGCCCAAATACAGCGCGGATCCATTGAACAGATTGTCGGGAATGGCCACATTCGCTCCCAGTGAAGTGGCAAAGAGCCCCTTCTTGATGGCGACCAATTGGGTTTCCGACCATAGAGCCGAGCCAGCGTTGGGCGAGGCGTAGAGGGCAAAGCCGATCGAGTAGGAGGAATCGGTTTTGGGGTTGCCCTTGGAGTCGGTGGCCAAACCTTGGTAGGGAAGAGTAGCGGCCTGCACCGAGAGATTCGCGAGCACAAAAAGGAGGCCTAGTCTGGTTTTCATGAAATGCCTTGTCCTATGGAGGAGTGGATAGAAGCGGCCATAGTAGTTGGAAAGACCTGCACAGAAAAGGGTCCTGTTCAAGTACCTGCTTTGAATGGATTGGGAAGAATGCCCTTTCGCTCATCCTCGCCTTGGGAAACAACTTGGAGGAGGCTCGACGAGTTCATGTGCGAGGAATAATTCACGCCAGAATTTGTCATCGCAACATCTTCAAGGAATCTTTTTCAAGAGGATTCTTCCACCGTTACAAGCGACCCGGAAATTTGCCACGGGAGTGACTCATTTTGAAAGTTTCCGCAGCAAAGCTGATTCAAAAACCACAAGTCGCTTGTTTCCCACCGAACCCCACCCTAGATTCACCCAAAGTCAACGAACGATGCGACTCTGTCCCTTCCCGCACCGGCGAGAGATTGTACCGTCACCACCCAATCCGGTTTGCGGTCTTGCAACCGAAGCGAGGACAAGAGAAAATGACTCGATTCACCTGTGTGGCAGGGTATGCTTGCCTATTGGCCGGAGCCCTGAGCCCAAGCGCGGCTTTGGATTTGGCAGCCACCAATTTGGCGTTTGGAAAGCCCGTCCATGGAACCACAGCCAATCTTCCCAACATGGTCGACGGCAGTTATGCCACTTCGGCCAATGCCAAGACGGACTGGTCATTCTATGTCGATCTCGGCGCCAAAACGGAAATTGGCCGCGTCATTTTGACTTGGGTGGACGAGTATTACGAAGGCAATAGTTTGCGCTATTCCGTCTCGGACGATACGGTGAATTGGAAGAAAATTTGGGAGGTGACCGATGCAAATCTTCGTCACGGATATTTGGTGCGGGTAGCCTATCCCAACGAGCTCTTTTTGGATACGGCGGTCTCGGCGCGCTATTTCAAGGTGGATTTGATGAATGCGGCCACTGCCAATGGGATTTATGCCAGCGAATTGGAATTGTACGCTCCCAATACTTCCACCCACAATTTGGCCTTGGGCAAGCCCGCCACGTCCAAGGGATCCTCGGCCACCGTCAACACCCTCAACGACGACGATTGGTGGACCTACTTGGATCCCCAAGGCTGGTACATCATCAATTTGCAACAACCGACTGAAGTGAACCGCATTCGGGTGATTGGTTGGCATCACAAGATCATTACTAGCTACAACATGCTGTATTCGACCGATAGCCTGACCTGGAAACCTCTCTACCAGGTGACGAATGGAACCACCCAAGAAGTGTATGCCGCCTACACCTTTCCCACCGTTACCGCCAAATACATCAAGTGCGAAGCAACGGGAAATCTCGGGGACATTTATGTGTATGGCCCCGGTTCGGCAAGCTCCGCGGTCCACAGCCATTTGGCAAAGAGCTCGAGCTCCGCCCAAACCGATTCTTACCAAATGTCCTTGGGAGGCTACGGGACTCCAAAAAGTCGCCTGTTCGACCTGCGCGGACGTTTGCTCCAAGGCAAGGTTCGGCCCCCTTCGAGTCGGGAAATCTCCGAACCAATCCTGACTCCACTGCAACCCTAAGGGCCAAGACCAACTCATCCAATCTCGTCGGATCTTGGCCGTCCACCTAGCCCAGGGGTAGGCGACCCGGCTTCTCCGGTTGCTGCGCGGTGGACGAAAAAATCTCTTTCCGCCATAGGGATGATTTTTGCTTAACAGGCCCAAAATACGGGCATTCCAATCCTCCTGACGGAAATTGGAGTGCCTCACCAAGAATCCCGAGCTCCCTTTTATGGGTGCAGGGGCGTTCACGGTTCGATGATTTTAGGGCTTGGCTGCCTTCTTTGCTGCCTTGGCAGCTTTTTTTGCGGCCTTGGCTTCGTGCTTGGCCTGGCGGTCCTGCTTCAATTGAGCCCGGTCGGCCTTGACCTTCTGATGGTCGGTGGCAATTTTGGCGCTGTCGCTTTTCACGATGGCATGGCGTTCAGCGCGGTCTTTCTTCAGCTGTTCCTTCGCCGCCTTGATGCCTGCGGTGTCGTGGGCGGCTTTGGCGGCCTTGAGCTTTTCGCGATCCGCTTTGATTTCGGCACTTTCCTGTTTCACAGAATCCCGGCGGACCTTGCGATCTTGCTGGAGAACTTGCTTGTCGGCTTTCAATTCCTTTTTATCCTGTGAGACGGCACTGGTATCTGCGGCATGCGCCGAAAGAGCACCGAAAACGACGAGTCCGAGGGCGGTGAAAAGTTTGCTGTTCATGATGAATCTCCGATTTGGTTTTTGAGAACAAGTCTGGGGTTGCGTTTGGCAACGGACCTTCACTAAATCAATAGGCGTGCCATCGAAGTTCAAACGCTAAATTCGGCAGAAAGTTCCCCTCCTTCCCAAAAGAAACGGAACCTTTGCTCCCACATCTTGGGGGCTTCACCCGGTTTCCGACGGAATTGGGATCCATTTTTCCAGGCGAGGTGCGCCGGAGCCGACACTCAAACAACCATTTCTGCGTACATCCACGGCAAAATTTGGACCTTTCCCGTTCGAGCTCCTCCTTTTCGAAGGTATTCTACAAGCCTCCCCTTTATGGTCGTTGGGGATAAGGAGGGATCGATGCATCACACCAATCAGGTCGGAGCATGGCTTCGAGTTGGTCGAAGGTTATTGGTGGCTCTTTGCGCCGTCGGGAGTTTGCCATCGGTTGGTATTGCGGCTTTCCAACACCCCGGCATTCTGAACAACAAGGTCCAACTCGAGTTCATCAAGGAACGGATCCAAGCGGGAGATCTGCTTTGGAAAACCGCCTTCGAAAATATGAAGGCCAGCACCTATGGCTCCCTGAATTACACACCCACCCCGCGAGCTTCGGTGGACTGCGGATCGAGCTCCAACCCTGACTATGGCTGCACCGACGAAAAGAAGGACGTGGTGGCGGCCTACACCATGGCTTTGCTCTGGTACTTCACGGACCAGGAAGCGTATGCGAAAAAATCCATCGAGATCATGGACGCCTGGTCGGCGGTCCTCAAGACGCACACCTTGAGCAACGCCCCTTTGCAGGCCGCATGGTGCGCCGCCCAATTCCCCCGCGCCGCCGAGATCATCAAGGCGACCTATCCCGCCTGGAGCGCCACCGAGATCGACCAGTTTTCGACCATGTTGAAAACCGCCTACTTGCCCTTGATCAAAGACGGAAGCGCCTCCAATGGGAACTGGGAAATTTCCATGATCGAGGCCCTCATGGACATCGGCGTCTTTCTGGACGACCAGACACTTTTTGACAAGTCGATCTCGATGTGGCGCAAACGAATCCCCGCCTATTTCTACTTGAAAAAGGACGGCGCCTCTCCCATTCCTCCCCCCACGGGGAGCCATCCAACCTTGGCCTCCATGATCACGTTCTGGTACGGGCAATCCCAATTCGAAGACGGCCTATCCCAAGAAACCTGCCGCGATTTCGGCCATGTCCAGTACGGATTGGCCTCGACCTTGAACGGCGCGGAAACCGCCTACCTCCAAGGGGTCGACCTCTACTCCGAACAATCCGACCGGCTCCCTGCGGCCTTGGAATTCCACGCGGCCTATCTGGACGGCAAACCTGCGCCGAATTGGCTTTGCGGCGGAACCTTGACGCTCAGCGTCGATCCCACCTGGGAGATCGGGTACAACCACTACCACAATCGCAAGGGTCTGGCCCTGCCTTGGACCGATTCCCTGATTCGATCCAAGGTTCGGCCTTCCGGCGTGGACCACATGATGGCCTGGGAGACGCTGACCCACGCTCAACTAGGCGTGTCCGCCGGAGTAGGGACCACCCCTAATCGAATGCAGGACAGCCCCATCCAACTGGTCTTCACCCCGTCCGGGGGCATCCATGTTGTGAGGAAAGCCACACCGCACCAGGCCGCATCAATCCATTCTTTGTCAGGGGTGCTGTCGGTCAAACCTTGAGTCCTCCCTAATACCCAACAACGCCCCGATCATCGCCGAGCTTGAAGACAGAATTCGTCAAACCAGAAATGGAGGGAGTCGAAGCCTGGCTTGATTCCCCCCCAACCTTAGGCTCCTCTCGGTTCGACGACCGATTTCAGGATTCGCCTCTTCGGCCACTCTTTGGATACTGATTGCTTTTTACCTGGTTGGTACTTATGATGGGAGGGAGTGCGTAAAATCCGGCCAGTCCAAATCGATGACCAAACTGGACTGCTGGATCAACAAAGGAGAACGTTGAAGTGAATCAGCCCACATCCCTGGAACCCAAAACCCACACTCTTTCTGTGAAAAAAGGTCAGGAGACGAATGCTTGCAGGAGCACTCCTGCGAAACCTTTTCGATTCCCCTCGATTGCGTTTGTCCTTTTGCTTTTGATGGCCAACAGCTTTGGTCAGGATGTATTCCTGAAAGGAAAGCTGCTCACCTTCAAATCGGTGGCCATCCCGCACGCTTACGTGACTCTAGCCAATTTGAAGATTGGGGACTCCACCGATGCCACCGGAGCGTTTGCCCTCAAGTACGGCTCGTTTGTTTCGGTGATGCAACGGCCGATGATTCTCGCCGAAAATGTTCAGTTCACGATCGAGAATCAAAACTTGGTTCTGGTCTCGAATCACAAAATCAACCAACTCCAATGCAAAGTCACGAATTTGGTGGGAGCAACGGTCTATTCGGTTGAAATGAAGGACATCGCCCAAGGTCGTTCGATCCTTAACCTTTCCAACACCAAAGGAAAATTCGGAGCGAATGGCACTTTCCTTCTGACTCTGACGTTGGACGGGAAATCCTATTCGGTCAAATGCTTGAACACCCATGGGATCACTTCAGTAGATCGCCTTTCGGAGGTCGGCACCCAAAACACATCCCTTTCCCGCAAGATGGCGGCAATCACCGACACCTTGATCGTGTACAAATCGAATGTGATCGTCAACAAGATGCCCATCTCGACCTACTTCGACACGGCGTTGTCGGTGCCGGGGTCGGCCGACACCACCCCCATCCTCGCCCATTGGAATTTCCCCATCGTGAATGGCCAAGTCACACTTTCTCAAACCAGTGGACTGGTGCCCATGGGCACATTTATCGGTTTTCGCGCCGATCTATCCGCAGACACCGGCTCCAATGGGGTGGTCGCCACAGGCAATGAATGGACCCCCGACGATCCCGGAATTGGGGTCATTGCCGAGTACAATCCGCCCAAGGATTTCTCCAAAGTTTCGGTGGTCATGTTCACTCTGCAAGAAGAGAACCTGCCCACCCAAAACCCCGGAATCCAGGCCTACCTTCAAAATGGCCCGGCACTCAAATACGCGGGCGATTACAATTTCTACGCAGGGGCTCCCAAAAAGGTCACCACCATGACCTACAAGATCGACCCAACCGCCACCGGCATGGACATCAAAAAGATCACCAGCTTCCGCATCAAGGGCAATGGCGCCTTGAATCAGCCCAGCGGCACCGGTTGCGGAGATCCTGGCGGCACCTGCCTGATTCTTCACGTTCGCAAGGTCATGATGCAATAGGACTCCCTCGGTCTTGGAGTTCCCCATCGGAACGATCCTTGACCGAGCGATCTCCCTGTAGCCAAATCGTTTGAGTCTATGGGTTTTCCTCCAACCGACCGAGCCAGCGATTGGAGGTGGGGAAAACTTCTGCGATGGATAGCCGGATGAGGTAAACTGTACTTCATGACCAAACCATCTAGCCTCCTCCTGCGCCTTGCCGTCTTGGCTTCTATTTCCTTCTCGGAAACGCCGTCTGCGACCAAGGATTCGTCTCCCGTCGCGACCCCAACGGTGGCCCATCCCGCTCGATCCGGGATGAATGTATTGGTGTTTACGAAATCATCGGGCTTCTACCATGATTCCAAGCCAAATGCCATCAAAGCCTTGTACGAAATGGCTCACAGCAATAATTGGAAAATTACATTTAGCGAAGATTCGACTCTGTTTACCGATAAAGGTTTAGACAAATACAATGTCGTGGTATTTTTGTTGGTCACCGGAAATAATTTACTGAATGAAGAAGGGCGGACATCCTTCCAAAAATACATTGAGGGTGGCGGTGGATTTGTGGGAATCCATACCGCTTCCGACGCCGAATACAAATGGCCATGGTACGAAAAACTGATCGGCGCCCATTTCCTTGGCCATCCTCCCATCCACGAAGGCAATCTCATTATCGAGGATAGGAATCATCCTTCAAATTTGTGCTTTAATTCGGATACGCTGAAGTGGAAAGATGAATTCTACAGCTTTGACCGAAACCCAAGAAAAAACAGCAACGTGAAGGTTCTGGTTTCGATCGATGAAAAATCCTACAACATCGATGAAAATCTTTGGTTTAAAAATGTCAATATCGTCATGGGCGACCACCCTTTGGTGTGGTGCCAAAACCTAGGCTTTGGAAGAAGCATCCAAACGGCACTCGGTCATTCGCCTGAACTGTATGACAACAAGATTTTTCGACGACATTTATCGGGCGCCATCCTTTGGGCCGCAAGCAAAATGGATTAGCGCCTAGGGCTCCTGGTCAACAAAAAGCCAAATATTTCCTTGCTCGGATGAGGAGGACAGATCCAATCTGGGTTTCTACGGCTTTTGGAGTTTGATCACCTCCCCTCAACGGATGATTTTCCCTTTAGAGTTGTCACTTTTTGGCAGATTGATGTAACTTTTTGTTCTGCCACTTTATGACAATACTCAAGCGGTGCTACACAGAACCGCATCTCAAAAAGGTTGAAGATGAAGCCGTCTCTATGGATTTCAAAGCTCGTCCCAGCTGCCCTTCTGTTTGGGATCGCCTCCAAATCAATTGCCCAGGAGATTGGGGCAAATCCAATTGCATCCATCTTGCAAATCCAACAATATGAACGAGCCATTCATATCATGGTGATGCTATTGATTGGCTTTGGGTTTTTAATGGTGTTTGTTCGAAAATATGGACGTTCCGCATTGACGGCAACATTTTTATTGGTCAGCATTTCCTTGCCGCTCTATTTATCCATAAAAAGCTTGGGAATTTTCGGAACCAAACCAGAAATCGAGCAGTTTATTCTTGCCGAATTTAGTGCCGCAAGCTTGTTGATTGCTGCGGGCGCTATTTTGGGACGAGTCCGACTCTATCAGTACATTCTGCTAGGACTCTTGTTCGTCCCTTTTTACATCCTGAACGAACTCATTGTCATTGGCGACTATTTCCATTTCGTAGGCAAGGTCGCCGATACCGGAGGCTCCATTGTCATTCACGCTTTTGGAGCCTTTTTCGGAATCGCCGCCGCACTATCCTTGACCAGCAAACAGGATATTGAAACGCCCATCGAATCCGATGCGACCACCGACAAGTATTCGGTTCTCGGAAGCATGCTACTTTGGGTATTTTGGCCAAGCTTTTGTGCCGCACTTGTCCCGATCGAAGCCATCCCCCACACCGTCGTCAATGTGTTCATCGCCCTTTGCGGGTCGACCCTCGCCACCTATTTGGCTTCGGTCTATCTTCGCGGCAAGGTTTCCATTGCCGATATCGCCAATGCCGCCCTGGCCGGCGGCGTGGCCATTGGCGCGACCTGTGACTACGCCACCCATGTCCAATCCATGATCATCGGCATTGTGGCTGGATCGCTTTCCACCTTTGGCTTTGCCGTGCTTCAAGACAAGCAACAGAAATTCCACAAGATCATCGATACCTGTGGGGTATCCAACTTGCACGGGATTCCGGGGATTTTTGGGGGACTTTCGGCCATCGTTGTGGTGGCCGGATTGGACATAGGAGCCCAACTCAAGGGAATCGCTTTGACCGTCGGCATCGCCTTGGTTTCAGGATTTTTGGGCGGAAAACTGATCTCGATGTTCGGCAAGCAAACCGAGATCTATGCCGACTGCGCCGAATTCAACGACGCGGAGTAGCCGGTCATCACGCTACAATGGATGTGCTGTCCCTCACGCATCGCAAGCGTCGTGAGAGGACAGATCAGCGCCGGGCGGCTTCGAAGCGCAAATCGGGCCACTTTTCGGACATCAAACGGACCTTGAATTCGTGGCTGGGTAGGTAGACCAAACCGCCGTGGCGGTCGGTGGCGCAATCGAAGATGTTCTGTTCCCGAAACAGCGTGACCTTTTCCGCATCGCCGGTCACCCAGCGAGCGGCCCAAACCGTAACGGGCTCGAACAAGCATTCCGCACCATATTCCCCGGAAAGGCGGAATTGGATCACGTCGAATTGCAAGCGACCCACCACGCCCAAAATCTGGTGGGGACCCGAAAAGGGTGTAAAAACCTGGGCCGCACCTTCTTGGGTGAGCTGTTCGAGACCTTGGGCCAATTGCTTGGAGCGCAAGGGGTTTTTGGACACCACGCGAGCGAAGTGCTCGGGCGAAAATTCGGGGATTCCTTCGAACTGCAGTTTTTCTCCTGCCGTCAGAGTGTCGCCGATGCGGAACACCCCAGGGTCGTGGATGCCGACGATGTCGCCGGAGAACGCCTCGTCGACCAACGAGCGGTCTTGGGCGACAAACGTTGTTGGTGCCGCCATGCGGATTTCGCGACCGCTGGCCACGTGAGTGACCTTTTCGCCTCGCACAAACTTGCCCGAGCAGACCCGCACAAAAGCCATGCGATCGCGGTGTTTGGGATCCATGTTGGCTTGGATTTTGAAAACAAAGCCAGTGAAGGATTCTTCGTCGGCGCGAACTAGGCGTTTGTCGGAAGCCCGTTTTTCCGGGGGAGGCGCGATGGAGACCAGCGCATCCAAAAGGTGTTTGACGCCAAAAAGGTGCAAGGCGGAACCGAAGAAGACAGGTGTTTGTTCCCCGTTGAGGTAGGCTTCGCGGTCGAATCCGGGCATGGCGCCGGTGACAAATTCTGCCAGTTCCCGTAACTTGCCCGCCTCTCGCTCTCCGCCCAATCGATCGAGTTCCGAGCTAGATAGATCGAACCGGTGCAGCCCGCGTTCGGTGCGATCTTCTTCATCCTGGTTGCGTTCTGAAAAGGAGTGGAACGCCTTGTCCGCCAACGAATACACGCCTCGGAAACTGACGCCGGATCCGCACGGAAGCGTGAACGGTACACAAGGAAGCCCTAGGCTCTGCTCGATTTCGTCGAACAGTTCCAAAGGATCGCGAATGTCCCGGTCGCACTTGTTGATGAAGGTGATCACAGGAGTGCGGCGCATCCGGCAAACTTCCATCAAGCGCAAGGTCTGCGGCTCGACGCCCTTGGCGCCGTCGATCAAGACCACCGCGCTGTCGACCGCAGCCAAGGCGCGAAAGGTGTCTTCGCAAAAATCCTCGTGGCCAGGCGTATCCACAAGATTCATGTGGTGGCCGTTGTGGGGAAAACTCATGACAGAACTTGTCACCGAAATTCCCCGTTGGCGTTCGATTTCCATCCAGTCCGACGTCGCGGCCTTGCGCCCGCGCTTGGCGCGCACCATGCCGGCCTCGCGAATCGCGCCACCGTACCACAACAGTTTTTCGGTGAGGGTGGTCTTGCCCGCGTCGGGGTGCGAAATGATCGCAAAGGTCCGGCGGCAAGCGACTGTTTCGGGAAAGTTCATTCCAAAATCCTCAGGACGGCTCCAGGATAGTATGCCGACAAAATTTGTTGAAAGGTCTGACCTGCATAGGCGCGGCCCATGGCGCCATTTTGGCTCATGCCAACGCCGTGGCCGTAACCGGTGCCTTCGGCCAAATACTCGCCATTGACGATGTCCAGTTCGAAGCGCGAGCTGCGCAGGATGGGACGTCCCTTGGCGGGACGCCGAAGAGCCCAGCGAATCCGATCGGAAAGAACTTCAAAGGTTCCCTTCTCTCCCACCACCACCAGTTTTTTGGCACGGCCGGAGGAATCTCGTCCTTCCAAGCGCAGGGATTTCACTTTGCCTGGATCGACCTTGTGACCAAGAGCTTCGGTCAGGTCCCGACGAACGCTGTCGTGCAATTGCTTGATCGGCCAGCGTTCCGACCATTCGGCCACTGGACTCGCCCCACCCCACGCCCTGCCGTCGGGTGCCGTGTCGGGAATGCCTCGCAGGTAGGACTGGGCGTTTTTCTGGGGCCACACTTCGGCGATGTCGGCGGTGTGTCCACCCGAGGTCGAATGGTAGTAGGCGTCGATGGGTTTGCCTTGTCCGTCGACCAAAATCTGTCCACGCGTGGAACGCACGGCCCGGGAACAAATCGAATCTTCGCCCTTCAATCCTTCATAGACCTGGTCGCGCACGTCGTCGCGCACGTCCCAGGGCTTGCCTGGGTACTGCCCGATCGAGCGCAAGGCGTAGGTGCGTGCCACGATGGCTTGGGCCCGAATCGCCTCAAAAAAATGCCAATCCAGCTTTCGCCCAATCTCTCCGGGCACAACACCCAGCAGATATTCTTCCAGTGAAACCTGGTCGACCAACGCGATCCCCGGTCCCAGCTTCTCGAGTCGGAGGGATCCCCGGTAGCATCTCGATCCTTTGCAAAACGATCCCTGCTCGGGTTGGAGGACGGCCGTTGTTTCGAACGTGCGACTCCAGGCTCCCGAAGTCAAGACCATCCCAGCCTCTCCCCATCGCGCGGCGAGATTCCCGGTCAATTTATGTCCATCTGGTGCCAGCCAAAATCCGCGAAGCTCGATGTCGACCGAAGGGCGCCCTTCTTCGATCGCCACCCTCACGCACCGCGAAGGGCGAAGGGAAGCGGATGGAACAACAGGTTGTGCCACGGGTACATCGCGATCGTCCAAACGACGGGCCTCGGATCCGGGATCGAAGCTCCAGACCGCATGAGCGGCCCAAAACACGGCGATCCCGGCGAGTCTCACGCGCCCTGTCGGGCGAGCTTGCGCAGCTTGCCTTCGGCGAGACTGCGGGCGGCCGGACTGAGCCGGTCGACGAAGATCACGCCTTCCAGATGATCCATTTCATGCTGCAAACAACGGGCTTCCATCCCCGTGATGTTTTCGCGACGGTGGGAACCACCGTTCTCGTCGATCCAGGAAATATGGATCGATTCCCGGCGCCGAACCTTGCCGCGCACGCCGGGAACGGAAAGGCATCCCTCGCTGTCCTCGCAAAGGGCGCCGACTGGTTCGATCACAGGATTCACATAAACCACCGGTTTTTGGATTCCGGACTCGCCGAACTGGACATCGACCGCCAACACCCGGATCGGTTGCCCCACTTGGACCGCAGCAAGGCCCACGCCTTCTTCATCGTACATGGTCTCGACGAGATCTTTGCACCAGGCCCGAAAGGCGTCATCGAGTTCCGATGGCTCCAGAGGACGTGACATCTTGCGCAGAAGCGGATCGCCCCACGTGAGAATCTTGAGAACGGCCATTTCAGCCTTCCTTGACCCGCGAGGTGATGGCTTGCTTTTGGAATTCAACCTTGACCCCATCGGCCAACTTGAGGATCACGTTGCCACTGTCCTCCACGCGGTCCACTTCGGCAAAGAACCCCG
>CAIKAA010000121.1 GCA_903825275.1 uncultured Fibrobacterota bacterium
ATGCCCGATCCCTACTACAACCACAACAACTACCTACCCTCTTCCAGTCGGTGCACCAGGAAATCGGCGAATCCCAGGGCGCGCATTTTTTCCTGCGTGATCTTTACCGGATATTCCACCCGAATGATTTCGACAATATTTGTCTCGGTGTCGAAGACCGAAAAACTGGCCAGGGGATTGCGATCGCGGGGCTGGCCCACCGAACCATCGTTCACCAACAGGCGTTCGCCTTCGCGCACATGGTATTCGTAGGAGTCGCAGATGCGGAATGTCTGGTCGTTTTCGCGGACCACGATCACCGGAAAGTGGGTGTGTCCAAAAAAGCAAATCCGTTCGCGGAAGAAGTTGAACGAATCGGCGGCATCTTCCAAATCGGCGACGTAGTACCAGTCGGCCGGACTATGGGGCGAGGCGTGAACGAAGCAAAGATCACCTTCGGCTTCCAGGTACCGCAATTTCTTCAAGAAATCTTGGCTCTTCGGAGACAGAACGTCTCGCGTCCATTCGATCGCCCGTCGGGCATAGAAATTGAAGCTTTCCGATGCCTCCCACCCCAAGGCGACGGAATCGTGATTGCCCAAAATGGCGATGTCCGCCCGTTCGCGCACGATGTCGACGCACTCGTTCGGATTGGGGCCATACCCCACCACATCTCCCAGACAAACCCGGCGTTGTACCTTCAACTCGTCCATTTTGGACATCACGGCCTGCAACGCCTCCAGGTTGCCGTGGATATCCGAGAAGATTCCATACTTCATGTCGCAATAACCATACATTTCTGAAGGCCACCCTGTAATGGGTTTGGTGAGTAGGATGGATCGGAAAGTTGGCCGAAAGGAGTTCACGGACCGATAAATTTCATTGCGCAGGTTTCGCACTTCACCCAAACCCCGAACTCCAAGGGGAATGCATGGCGGTGGATTTCCATCCAGACCCCAGAATTCGGTCCCACCGGGCCCATGACCGGGGGGTGTCTTTCATTCCAAAACCTGGCATGTTTCCTGGGTCTGCCAGGGAACCGACGGGTTCGATGGCATCGAAATAGAGTCCTTGGATTCTATCGATCATTCGATGTGTTGATCCGAAATTGGCCTTCAAGATTCCCGCGGGAAGGGGATCGACCAGAATGTTCTTCCTTTGGTCAAAGCCACTTCATCAGCTACAGAGGGAGGCTTTTTTGGGTGGGCCCCAAATCAGTCAGAAGGAAAGCCACGCCTATCCAGGGTTTGTTTCGTTGAGGGGATCTAGTGGAAACGTTTGCTGATTTGGACAGAATATGTCGTTGGTCGGTGGTCACTTGTGGGCGATGTACACCATCAGGTTGCCGGTGGCAGGATCCCATTTCACTTTTCCCCAGGCTTCCTTCTCCGCCGAAGTTCCGCCAATCCCCTCGTCCAGAAGGGCGTCGAGCTTTTCAAATTCCTTTTGGCTGACACCGGAGTAGGTGATGAAGACCAGTTGGGAACCTGAATTGATGGTCGTGGTGGCATTGTTAGACAAGGAGAAATTCGCGTTGTTCACGGTGGCGGTGATTGAGGCCACGGAGGCTACTGAAGAAACCGTCACGCTGGTGCCGATCACAGAACTGGCAGTATTGAAACCGTCGAGATAGGGACCCCTGAATTTCCTCCAAAGCCCAGTTCCAGTGGTCGCTGGAGAGGCACTGCTGGGAAGAGTGAGGACATCGGGCATCGATGCCCCGTAGTCGGCATTCGAAACCCCATTGGCCATGGGCACCGCCACACCCAAATCGTTCAAGGGGTACAACGTGCCGATGTCGGCGAAGTATTTCGCAACTGCCGATTGGAGGGTTTTGATGGTTGTCGTAGCACTTTTGATCTTGGAGTCTCCGATGGCTTCAAAAATTCTCGGGGCCACGGCAGCGACCAATATCAGGATCATCACAAGAACACCGATCATTTCGAGAATCGAGAAGCCCCGGCGCCGCGCTGCGCACAACCGGATTTTTGCGACCTTCATGGTGCCCTCCTTGGTGGACGAATTTCAGAATCAAGAGAGGTACACCATTTTTGCGATGACCAGTCAAGATTATCCAAAGAATTTGCAGGGTTTTCAACGCGGGTCCATCGGAACCAACTTGCCGCGATCATGCTCCCCAAAGCCAACCAGTGCGAGCTCGCGGCGAAGGCGCCAAATTCAGATTGGAGTTCGCCTCGGAGAACGCCGATCTCAATACAGAACCAAAAGCGTTCTATTTTGAGGAGCGTATGATCCGACTCACCAAACAGGCCGACTACGGGATTCTTTTAATGACCCAATTCGCCCGAGCCGGGACCCAGGGAATGTTCTCCACCTCCGACCTTGCTGCCCGTTCCGGGCTTTCTGTGCCCATGGTGAATAAAACACTCAAGCTCCTTCAGCGAGGGGGACTGCTTTGCAGTCATCGCGGAGTCAACGGGGGTTACCAGTTGGCTCGAAGCGCGGGAGCGATCACTTTGGAAGAAATCATCGAAGCGGTGGATGGTCCGATCGCCCTGACCGAATGTCACGAGCACGCCCACGCAGGGGAATGCGGGATCACCGCAACCTGTCCAACCCGGGTGAATTGGGGCGTGATCAACAACGCCATACGCGATAGCTTGGCGGGGATCACTTTGTTGCAAATGATCCATCCATTATTTGGATCGATAAAAATGCGATCCAAAATCCAGATCATTCCAAGTTCCGTTTAATCGGCTTTGGACTCGCAAAGAGTACGGGATTTGATTCGCCTCCCCTGAAAAGCTCGGGCAATAACGGTTGGAGGGAATATCCTTGGAAGGTCGCAGCCGATTGGAGATTGTTCCCAATCGGTTTGTTTCCAAAAACGGAGGCTTCAAATGATTGGTTTGGTTCCCACAAGGCTGATTTATTTCTTCGCCGGAGTCGTCGCCGTTTTCTCCCCGAAGGCCTTTGGTGGTTCGGTTTCCGCTCCCCTTCTTCCTGTTCCCCAGTCGGCGACGGTGGTCGTCCAAGACTCGTCCAGTTGGCTGGTGACGGAATTTGTTGGCGCGATCGGGTGTTCTGAAATCGTTCTAGACAGCATGAATCCCTTCGGTAGCGTGTTTTCCATTCACTGGTCTGCGGATCATCCCACCCTCGATTCCGCTGCCACCGCAGTTTGCCAGAAAGCGACGCGCTACCGAAGAGTGGATCAAATCCAATTGCTCCGCATGCCTCGCATTCCGCCGATCCAGACCTTTGTGCCTTCCGGTGCTGGGTCTGATTTGATGGTGTATGTTCCCGATTCCGTCAGCTTCTCGTCTGGCATTGAAGTGAGGACATTGGCCATCCGAAAGGTCGTGGCGCCCTCTCAAAGCATGAGCCAATGTATGGTGGCGACACTTCCACCTTATGGCTCCCATGCCCAGGCGGTGGATTTTCTGAAGGGCAAGGTGGGGCTGGCGCGAGCCATTTTGCGATTGAACCCAATCACCACCAATTACCTTGCGAGAAAGACTTGTGTCGAGCCTTTGTCGAAGTCTGTAGGAATCCTCCCGATTTGGAATCTGTACTGGCCGTCCTACCTAGGGAGTCTTTCGTCGTGGAACGACCCGAGGGTGCCGTCGAACTTTGCCTGGCCTTCCCCTGGAAATGCCGCAGATCTGTATGGAGAGGAAGCGCTTCCGTTTTCCATTGACACCTTGTCCACCACTCGGGGAAAAACGGCTGGGATTGCCTTCGGGACGACTTGGAACTACCAGACGGGCCTAAAGGGTTATCTCTACCGGGGAGAGGCTTTGAATTTCTCGAAATGTGGATCGACTACAGGCAATGGCCCTCAAGTCCAAAATGATACTCTGGTGACCGATGGGTTGAATTTGCTGATCACCAACCAACAGCCTTCTTGTGGTCGCCGGGATGTCGATATGTTCGCAGGCCAACAAAGCGAGTGGTTCGTGGTTCTCCCCATGACCGGAGAGTCATTGGACACGGTCTTCCGCCATATCGCCTCGGCAGAGAGCAATTGGTCCTGGCCGATGGAGGGAGATTCGATTTTGGTGCGAGGACAGAAAGTGGCTCTTTCCGAATTGCCTCCCGTTTCTGGCATCGATCCAATCCACCGCGAGGCATCGGACTTCAAGGTCGGATTGCGCGGCAGGTCGATTCATTTCGAACTAGGTTACCCTTCCGAGATCAATCTGCTGGATGCTGTGGGACGGAATTTGTCCCATGGAAATTTCCCAGCAGGGCGTTCCGTCGTTGAGCTGCCGCAAGGTGTGCACGGTTTGGTGGTCGTGCAAGCTGGATCCGATCGACGAGCAGTGGTCGCGCCCTAAATCGTTGGCTGGACAGTTGGCGGGAAGGAAGGGGGTGTCGGCAGAAGTCGATACCCCTTTTTGTGCGCCCAGGGGTAATGCTCCCCGCAAAGTCTAGATCTGGAAGAAAGGCAATCGTTCCCTGTCGTGGCATTCGAATATCGCCTCTGGGATAACCGCCCTGCCAAGGGTTTCATGATGTGGACAGAAAATGTCTGGTCTCAGGCTGAGTACGTTTCCTGATTGCAACGTCTGATCTGGGAAGGGGAATGCTGCCGGATCGCGTAAACTTGAAACATGCGCTTCGTACCACGTCTTTTCGCAAGATTCACCCCCTATCCCCAGAGGCTCCCGATGAACCTTCCTTTGATTCGCTCGCTGCCAATGTTCGCCCTTTCGGCAATGGCCAGCCTTCCCACGGTCACCCCGATCATGCCCATCAAACTACCCTATGTTCCGGTAAAATTTCCGACGCCCGTCAATTTCACGATTGTTCGCGGCGATGTGGACGCGTGGGTGGTCAGCGAATACGAGATTCACGCCAGCCCCACCTGCATGGAAGTGGTGGTGGACAGCGTCACCCGTGGCGTGCCCAACGGAGTCGCCGGTGGCTCGGCAGCTTATTTTGACGGGCCTGAAGCCGTTACAGTTCATTGGAGCACCGTATTTTCCAGTGTGGATTCGGCAGCCCTAGTTGCTTGCACCAAAATCCGTCGGAGCCGCCATGTAGCTGCCATCCCGGGGGCAGCCTCTCTCGCTTTGGTCTATCCACCTTTTTCCGCTTCGCCCAATTCCCTGTTTGAATGCCACAACGGGACTTGTTCCAAAATGCCAAACCGCGTGGTCGACAACAGCCCAGATCTCCAAAACTGTCTAGTGGGTGCATTGGCTCCGGCTCCTTCCCGGGACGCGGCCTTGGACTACATCCGCCGAAAAGTGCAGGGAAGCGCCGAGGTTTTCCGACTTGATTTGATCCATCCTACCCAAGTCGTCTTCTTCGGAGAACAATCGATGGATTGCTACTACCCGCCAATCGAAACCGTTTTAGATACGGTTGGCAATGCCGAGATCCTTCCTAAACCCTCGATGATTCGCACCTTTCTCCCACCCCCATCTCCCGCAGAAACACGCATTCAAGTCGATCATGGATACATGGGATCTTACCCATGGTACCTTCCAAGTTCCACCACCGATACCACGGTGACCACCGATCTCGCGCTGCCGTCGCCGGGCAATGCCGGAGACTGGTTCCGTTCCGAAGCGATTTCGTATACCGGGACCCAGTTGAAAGGTTCACCCAGCTTGTGTCTCTCCACCGATTGCGGGCGCATCGTTGGCACCCTCTCCACCGGGATCAAACATTACGAATACATCGGGCGAAACATCACCACTGGAATCTGCGGCGAGACCTATGACCAGGGTCCGACTATTTTTGCGGACACCCTGCGATTGGACGGGCAATCCATCATTTTGAACAATCAGGGTTGCCCGCGCAAGGGGATCGATGTCTTTGCGGGAAAACACAACTCCTGGTTGGTGATCCCTTCGCCCAACCAGACCATGGCCGAAGCAATGTGGCACGGTTCGTCCATTGAAAACGGGACCTCATGGCCGATCGATGGGGATTCGGTCCTGGTACGGGGATGGAACATCTCCTACGCCGAAGTGATGGATGCGACAAGTTCTGTTACCCGCTTCCAAAAGGCCCTTCCTGGGATCCAGATCGGCGTGGTGGGCGTGAATCTGCAGATTTCCCTCGCCAAGGCCTGTGCTGTCGATCTTCTATCCGCCGATGGACGGATTCTGTCTCGCCATGAGCTGGGTGCCGGAAAGTCGACCGTGCGGATTCCCGGTGGCGCCCACGGCCTGTTGATGGCGCGGACCAACGAGGGAATTACCAAGGTCGTGGTGCCGTAGGATAGAACGGATGCCCCCGGTCGGGACACTAACGGCGGAGACCGGCCGCGGGGAGGAAACGGGACTCGATTAGGGGAACCGTGGATGCGATTCGTTGGAAACCACGATCGCCGGATAGTGGATCGATCATCGCGGCTGTAAGATGCCCTCCAACAACCTAAGTTTGGGGTTTACCAGATTCGAAAGACATCCACGATGAGTCCATCGCCCTCCTGCCCCAAATGCCAATACGAATACACCTACGAAGAGGGCGCCGAATTTGTCTGTCCTGACTGCGGGAATCGCTGGAGCGCCGTTTCGGAGGCTGGGGTCGAGGAAGGATTCGTCGTGCGCGACGCCAACGGCAACGTGCTTGCGAACGGCGATTCGGTCGTGATGATCAAGGAGCTCAAGGTCAAGGGGGCGCCGAGCCCCTTG
>CAIKAA010000122.1 GCA_903825275.1 uncultured Fibrobacterota bacterium
CCAGGGCAACTCGTTTGTTGCCGTCGATGAATGGATGGTTGCGGCATAAGTAGAACAGATAGGCGCTGGCTATTTCCACCAGATCGATAAAGACCGATTCTCCAAAGGCGGTTGCTTGTGGTCCGGCTACGGCAGATTTCAACAAGCCGCGATCACGAATCCCCGGGCGCCTCCGTGAGCTTCCAGGACGACCTCGTGAATGGCTTCAATCGAAGCGACGGTCAGATGGAGGCTCATGAGAGGTGACGAAAGATTTCGGAGTTCTTCTGGATGATCCTTCGAGCACTTCCTGCAGCTGACTCAGCGGAGATCGCCTTGTGGCAAGGAGTCAGAATCACGGATCCCCCGTCGTGAACCGTACCTTCGACGGCGTCGCCAATTTTGAGTTGAGCCAGCTCCAACAAAGCTTGGTCCATGATGAGCCCCTGCGTATCCCCAATCTTCGTAATGATTCTGACCATGGCTGCAAACCTATGTTTTACCACGACTTCGCGCAATAGGACAGCCCATTCCGCCGATCTTGTCTTTTCCACTCTCCCGTTCTCAAGCTGCCTTAGAATCGACGAGTGGCCGACATTTTGAACATCCCCCGCGGTCCCCTATCTTGGCTCGAGGACCGCTATTTTCCCGTTCTCGGTACTTCTCGCCGGGCTTCCCGGATAGATTGAGGGCTTCCGCTCCTAACCTGTCAAAAAATGACCAGGTTCCCAAACGGGGTGGAAACAAGGTTGTCTCATGAATTCTCTGCGCACTGGTCTCTTTCAAAAATTTGCCGAGGGATATGTGCGTGTCACCTCTCGGCATCCTTGGCGATCGCTCGCGGTATTGGCGTTGTTCACCGCAGTCATGGCCGTTCTGGCCGCTCAGATCAAGATCCGTACCGACCTCAGGCTTTTGTTGCCAGCCAGTGCTTCGTCGGTGCAGGCGCTGGGGCTTTCCGAACAACGCCTGGGAAGCACCGATTTCTTCACGATCGCGTTCGAAGATTCTTCGGCCGAAAAGGTGGGGCGGTTCCAGCGGGCCTTGGCCGACAGCATGGGGGGTTGGAAGGAATCCCAGTGGGTCCAGTACGACGAAGACCGTCGGTTTTTCGAGCGCCACGCCTTGATGTATCTGCCTGCCGACCAACTGCGGGATTTGGAAGCGCGATTGCACTCCATGGCGGAAGCCTCGAAATCGTTCAATCCATTCGCAGTGGATCTGATGAAGGACGGACCTGCGGCCCCGGCGAGTCTGGAAGGATGGCCCAATCGCCAGGTCTTGTACAAGCAGGGCATTCCCATGGATGTGGTCGAAGGTCTTTTGGAACGGTTGGACAAGGAAAGTGGAAGCCATGCGGCCCAATCCTCCAACCCCAATGGGTCGGCGAGCCCGTCGCTTCCGGATTCGCTCCAGGACCGGATGATCGGGTGGCATGCCGAGAAGAGGGTGTGGGTTGGAGTGGTGATTGCCCAACTGCGCATTCCTTCCACCGAAGCCTCGTTTGCGAGTTTGGCCAAAGCGCGGGGAGAGAATTTGAGCGCGAATGTCCAACGCGCCCTGAACCTCCATCTCCACTCGGCCGTGGTGGGGGCCTATCGCGATCCCTCTTCGGAAATCGAGGAGATCAACACCGACATGTGGATTGCGTCCACGGTGGCGATGGTTTTGATCCTGGCGTTGCTTTTCTACTACATGCGCCGCCCTGCCAACGTGGCGGTGGTGTTCGTGCCGCTTTTGGTGGCGATGGTTTGGATGATGGGAGCGGCCCAGATTGTCTACGGGCGTCTGACCGTATTGACCTCTTTTGTCCTGGCCCTGCTTTCCGGATTGGGCATCGAGTACGGAATCCACATCTACTCGCGGTGGATGGAGGAGCGTCGTGCGGGGCATTCTCCCGAAACGGCCATGAGCACTTCGCTGGCCAAAAGCGGCCGATCTTTGGTGTCGGCCATGGCGGCCTCCATCACCTGCATGTTGGCGTTCCAAGTGGGGCATTTCCAAGGTTTCAAGGAGTTTGGGATCGTGGTGTCGCTGGGAATCTTCCTGGCCTTTTTGGCTTCGGTGCTGGTGCTGCCTCCGTTGTTGTTCGCCTTCCTTCGCGTCGGCCGGGTCGCCGCCGACAAGGGGAGGTTTCTTCGCTGGTTGGTTCCGTCAGAAGAGTATTCCGGAGGCGCCGAGTTGGTTCCGAGCTTGACTTGGTCCAAGGCGTTTCTGCGAGGAGCCTTTGTGGTGTCGATGGTCATCACGGTGGCGATGATGGCCGCGCCCAAGGTCGAATTCGAAAACGATTTCGATCATCTTCGCGGCGGAAAAGGGCATTTCGAATGGATCTCCAAGCACATGGCTGCCTGGACCAAAGGCTTGGGTGCCAAGGCCAAGGCGGAGGACCAAATCAGTTACGGGCGAGCGGTGGGCCAGGGAAGAAATACCACCCCGTCGCTGATTCTCGCCCAATCCGAAGCGCAGACGCGCGAGATCCACGACACCCTGGGCGCGCGATTTGGGGGGGAAGCGGATACCATGCTGAAAAGCTTTGTGACGGTGCAATCCTTCTTGCCTCGCCCCGAAGTGCAACGCGAGAGGTTGACCATTTTGGAGAACATCCGGAACTTTCTGGACAGCGAAGATTTTAGCAAGGCCAGCGTGGATCAGAAAGCCCGTCTCGCCACCTTGAGGCGTTTTACGGTTTGCGACAGTTTTGGGTTCGATTCCTTGCCACCCTATGCGCGCCATTTTCTGACCGAAGCCGATGGCAGCCACGGGAAGTTCGGGTTCATCTATAGCGAAATGGAAGAGTCCAACGCGGTCGAATCGCGAAAGTTCCAGTTGCGAAATGGACAGTTTGTGACGTCGACAGGAATTGTCCCGGTTGCCTCGTCCGGATTCATTTATGCCGATGTGGTCCAGCTGGTCAAAGAAGATGTCGGACGACTTGCCTTGGCGGTGTTTTTGTTTTTGGGAATCGTTGTCTGGATCGACACGCGTTCCTGGAGAGGTTTGTTGGTCAACTTGGGGTACATCGGGCTGATCGCGCTTTGGACCTACGGAGCCATGGGGTGGTTGGGACTCAAGCTTGGCTTGTTCAACGTTGTCATGCTGCCTGCCCTGCTCTCGAACACGGTCGACGCCACCATCCATTTGTTCCATCGGCGCATGGAGTCAGGCGCCGGGAAGATCGGCGAGATCTACCACACGGCGGGGTCCTCTGTCCTTGCCGGCACGCTCACCAATGCCTTTGGCTTTTTGGCGCTTTTGGTTGTGGCCCACCAGGGATTGAACACGATCGGATTGCTGGCCTGCCTTGGCTATTCGGCGGGAATCTTGATCATGTTCCTGACCATGCCCTTCTTGCTCGAAGTGGTTTGCCCCAAAGAGCCGCAGCAGGGCAGCGGCGAGGCCTGAGGGTCATCCCAGCGGTCAAGTCTGCGTTTCAACAGAACGCCTCCCGAGACTTACCAGACTCGGGAGGTGTTGTCTAGAGCGATTTCCTCAACCCTCTCCTTCGGACCTCTCCTTGGCGATCTGCTTGGCCTTGTTGTAGTCGGTCTTGCCCGACCCCAATCGCGGGAGCTCGTCGACCTGAAACACAACGGAAGGCTGTTGCAATCCGGGCAAGCCCGAGGAGCCTTTGGGCATCGTGCCGAACCGATCATGGATCGTCGGGTTTCCGAAATTGGACAAAATCGTGATTTGACGGATTCTGACAGCAGTGCATCCATGGGCGATTCGATGTGGATCGAGTTGCTGGACCTGGCGATCGGCTGGTCGCCATCGCGCATCGCCAAGATGTCCGGCAGCGTTATTTCGCTTTCGCGCTGGGCGGCTGCACATCAAGGATCATGAAGGATCCCGGCAGAACGGGGGCCTTGGGCTTGGGCTCGTCGGCGGTGGGCCTTCCGGCCGGGCCGTATTCGGCGGCAGGCAGATACAGATGGTGGGTCTTTGGGTTCAAGGCGACGGTCTTGGCGCCCTTGCGCGTGGCCACCGTCTGGAGAACGCGGAATTTGTCCCCTGCCTCTTCCTGAACCACAGTGAGGGTGCCTTCGGCCGCCGAGATGTAGGCTCGATTCAGTTCGGGATCGAAGGCGACTCCATCCACATGGTCGCCTACGGGAAGATGGGCGACCACCTTGCCGGTCTTCGAGTCCAAGACCACGACTAGGTGGTTCGAACAGCCCGCAAAGATCCGTCCCGTCTTCGCGTCGTAGGCGATTCCGGTTGGTTCCTCGCCGGGAGAGACCGACCAAGTGGCCGAAACCTTGAGGGTCTTGGTGTCGATGACCGCGATCTGTGATTTGCTTTCGATCGCAACAAACAGACTGCCGTCGTTTGTAATCGCCATCAATTCGGGATTGCCGGGCAAGGCGATCTTCCCGACGACCTTGTCCTCCTTGGGGTCGATCACTGCAAGGGCATTGCTTCCAGCCAGTCCGACAAAGACCCTGTCCGAGGTGCGGTCATAGGTGATCGCGTCTGGCTTAACTCCGCCTGAAGGGATACGGTTAAGGACCTGATAGGTGCTCCGATCGAAGATAACCACCGATGAATCCTTGCCACTTGTGGCAAAGCCCTTGTGGCCGACCAGGGTGATGTCGTGTGCACCTTTCAGTCCGGAAATTGTCCCCAGCAAGGCCCCTGATTGTGGATTGACGACCTGGATCCGGTCTCCATGGGACAGGAATAAATTGCCGGTGGAATCGTCCACCATCAAAAGGTCCCAGCCCAGATCGCCTTCCACGCGGATACGACTGTCGACGGTGTAGGCACTGCTTCCTCCTGCCAGCAAAGGCCCGGCAAGCAAAATGAGGAGGGCCTTTAGTTTAGTTGGATTGGTCATGGTGGGCTTTTTCCTCTGTAAGGGGTCTGGTCATTTTTTGCGCGGCGCGATGGCGGCACGGTCCACTAAGTTCCCGTTGACATCGATGGACGACACGATCAGCGAATCCTTGCGGACCTTCACCGACAGGAAGCCGGGCACCGATTTCGCGAACAGGGTCGCGGGAGTCGGGGTTACGGGACGGATCTCATGGGCCCCGGCGATGAAGTAATCCACCTGGCTTCCCTTTTGGCGGATGTGTTCCAGATGGTGGTCGTGGCCTGCGAAGTAGGCGGTCACTCCACCCTTTTCGAAGCGCGTGGCGAAGCGCGCTGGCTGATCGACCAGATCCGGAGCGTGCTTGCCGCTGGAATACACCGGGTGATGTCCGAAGACCAGCTTCCACTGGGCTTTGGAGGCAGCCAACGAGCTATCGAGCCAGCGCAATTGCGCGACGGTGTCTTGCACGAGGATGTCGGAGTATTCGGAAGGTTCGTCGTAATACTTGCGCTGCAGCGGAGGGGTGTCCAGGAAAAACAGGTCGACGGAATTCGTCCCGCCCGCGAACTTGTGAATGGCGTAGTAGTGGGAAGGCATGTTCCAGCGGCGGCTGATCTTCGAATAGTCGATTTCCGCCTGGGTGTTGCCGTGGTAGTCGTGGTTGCCCAGAACCACGTACCAGTCCTTTTCGAAGACGGGCGCGTTGTAGATGTCCTCGTAGGAAAGTCGCCACAGTGGATCCTGGGTGGACCGCACGCCGTTGACCTGGAAGTTGTCGCCCACCGACACGAAGAATTCGGGACTCAGCTTCTTGCCCATGCTGTCGATGCGCGCGGCGATCTCGCGCTGGTTGGCTCGGCCGTTCCAGCCCCAGTCGCCCAGGACCACGAAGGACAGGCCTTTGCCGCCCTTTTCCCCTTTCTCGGCGTATTCGTCCTTCTCGGCGTGGGCCGTGGCGACCAGCGCGGTCAAGGCAAGGATGTGACAGGTTTTGTTCATGATGGATTGTCTCCTGAAGAAAGGACTTTGGGCGAAGGAATGAAAGGTCAGAAACCGGAAAGCCGATCGCAACGTCATAGCGAGAGGCGGATGCCGCCCTCGGCGGTGCGGCCGTTGTATTCGATTTGCGAGGGATGTCGGGTGTCGCCCGAGAATAGACGGTACGGGGTATTCCAGAGATTCGCCCCTTGGATGTAGACCAGAAGCCCATGGCCGAAGCGCTGGCTGACCGATGCGTCCACTCGTGTATGGGCGTCCACCCACGTGTCGTTCTTCTTGTTGGTGCCGACGCCGACCTGGTACAGGAATTCGCTTTGCCAGCAACCCGAGATCTGGGCCGTGAAGCCGTGAAAATCGTAACGGAGACCGAGGTTCGCGGAATGTTCGGATTGGCCTGGCAGGGTGGATTCCTCGGTCCGACCGGGAAGCGTGATGGAGGAATGGGTCCACGTGTAGTTCCCATCGACACCGAATCCAGAAAGGAAGGAAGGAAGGAACGTCAGCGGCTGCTGTGCCTCCAGTTCCACCCCTTCCAGATAGGCTACGTCCCCGTTGTCCTTGCTGTAATGGGTATTGCTCTGCTTTTGGATGACGTCCCAAACTTCCCAGATGGTAGGAACCACATAGTCGGTCAGTTGCTTGGCGAACACGCCGATCGAGGCCATCCCACGCGGTTTGCGATACCACTCCAGGTCCAACTCCACGGCGTCGGCAACCGTAGCCTTGAGATAGGGGTTCCCTACGGTAACGGTTTGATCCAGGAAATCGGACAGCACGCGTGGGAGGAGGTCCATGGCGTCCGGCAACGAGAACGAACGGGTGTACGAAGCGCGTGCCACCCATTGCGGAGTCGGCGACCAACGCGCCGAAACCATGGGAAGGACGAAGTCGAAGGTTCGCTCCACCGTGGTCGGAATCGTCGCGACCCAACTCTCGTCGATCTGCTGAAGGACCGCGTTTCCCGTCGAGCGAATGTCGTAGCGTTCCAGGCGGACACCACCTACGGCGGAGAGATCGCCGTCGCGCCACTTCGTCTCGGCGTAGCCCGCATAGTGGTGCATGATCACCGAATAGTTCTGGGGATCCAACTGGATATGGTCGTTGCTCGAATTGGTGGTGTCCATGGTCAAGCCGTTGACGGCAAGCCAGGCCCGGATCGCGTTGGGGTCGGGCAAGGGGCCGATGGTGTAGTGGCCGTCGTAGAATCCCACCGCGGAATCCGAAGAGAGCACTTGACTCAAGTTCATTACGGGCTTCTTCAAGAGGGGGTCGGAGGGGCTCATGGTACCTCCAACCACGTTCTGGTCCTTTTGGTTCCAGCCCCATTTTCCACCGATGCGCAGCTGCCATGTGGAGTCTCCACCCAGAAACAGGCGGGCGTCCACACGTCCGTGGATGTCGTCTTCCTGAGCGTCGCTCTGTACCCACGAAACCCCACTGTTCGTGTATTCCGAAGCCAATCCCAGCCGCGGATCTATGGCGATCGGCCGGGGGTAGTAGAAGGCGTAGAACCTGGGGAGGTCTGGGTCGCTCGGGTCGATGTACGAGTTCAGGCTCCGCGGTTTGAAGCTGGCCAGCAGATAAGGGGGTTGGTGGGTGCCCGAAGAAGACCCAGTGAGGGAAAGGTCGAGGGCCACAGGACCGAATTGCGTGGAGCCCCCAAGAGTGGCTTGCGAGACCGTTTTGATGATCTCCCTGTCGCGGACTTCACGGGCGTACTTGATCAAGTCGCTTGCGAAGGAGTCCGGGATCGCCGGAGAAATCTGTTGCGCACCTTCGCGATTGATCGTGAACCGATTGCGGATCTGCGCATCGTCGGTCCGGCTCCAATTGCCTGTGAGATAGGCGACGGAATGATCGGGTGTACGCCAGTCCAGTCGACCGCTGGCCCCCGACCGTTCCTTCTGGTTCTGGTACTGGCGTTGCTCCAGGTTCCAGATCACGTTCCGGAATTCCTCGAGGGTATCCCACTTCAGTTCCAGCGCGTCGGTGCGCGTCCGATTCTTGAACCAGCTGCCGCCCAGGTAGACTCCCAGCGCTCCGTCTTCGAAGAACCGTTTCGAAAGCGCGGCCGATCCTTGCCAGAGCGGTTTTCCCGACAGGTCGCTGGCTCCACCAGCCAACAGGGCTTTCATCACCAGATGGGTGTCGACCGCGCCCGGGGTCACCAGGTTCACCGTGCCGCCGATGGCGTCGCCGTCCATTTCGGGCATCAGGACCTTCGTGACTTCGATTTCGGATAGCTGGTCGACGGGAATGACTCCCAGGTCCACCGCCCGGGTGTTGCCGGAGGAGGATGTCATTTTTTGACCGTTGATGGTCACGGTGGACAGGCGGGGTTCCGATCCGCGGATCTGGACATAGTTGCCTTCGCCTTGGGCGCGACGTACCGTGATGCCGGGAGCCCTGGCCAACGCGTCGGCGACGTTGGGATCGGGATGTTCCTGGATGGCTTCGATGGAAAGAATGTCCTTTCGGTTGTCGGCGTCCTTGCGCTCCTGTCGGGCCTTCAACTTGCCGCGCAAGGTGCCGTGGACCACGGTGGTTTGCATCCACCGCACCCCTGCGAGATTGGCGGTGTCCAACAAATGGGCGGACGAATCCGCCTGCGGGTACACCGGTTTTGAAGTCGGAAATTGGGAGTCTGGTGGGGGCGGATGGAGGGCGAGGGGGTCCTGTTTGACGGAATCTGTCTTTAGCGGTTGTGAAAAGGTTGAAATCGAATCCTTGGCTACAGAATTTTCTGAGGAGAGTTTTGCGGAATCGGTGGCCGTAACCTGGAGCGCGGCGGGCGAAATGCCGACTGCGGTCAAGGAATCGGTCGTCGGAACTTGGGCCAGTCCTGCGGCGGCAAAAAAGAAGATCATGCATCCAACCGACGGCATGATCGTGGTGATCCGGATCGAGAACGGCATGGCAATGAACGCTTTCTGGCAAAAAGGAGGCCCTCCCCGGAACGAATCCAGGGGAGAGCCGGTTGTCACTCCGTCGACGATCAGGGAACGGTCGTCAGGAAGCTTTGGGAAACTCCGCCGACGCGCACGTTCACGATGCCGAGTCCGCGAACTTCCGCTGGAAGGGCGACCGAATGGGTTCCGGCGGCCAGAGCGAGGCTGCGGGAGGCCAGCGTGCGTCCCGAAAGGTCCAGGAAGTCGATGTTCACGTTGGATGTCTGGGCGAGGCGGATGGACAGAATCCGTCCGTGCAGGTCGACCAGATCGTGGCGAAGACCCGAGTGGGAAACCACACCGACAGGCACGTTGGCTGCGTCGGTGAAGTAGCCACCAACCGAAAGCGCCGACCAACCGGCCAGCCAGTTGTCCTTGCCAAAGGCGCCGCGGAAGGTGGTTTGGTCAAAGAAGCCGTCGACGGGGACTGTGCCAACATTTTGATAAGCCGGGCCGGTGAGGGCGGGGCGGGGATCCAACTTCTTGTCCTGGCTCCACGAGATGCCGCCCAAGAGCGGGTCCACCACATCATTGTGGTTGGCGGCGAGATACGTGGCGAGGTAGGGAAGTCCCATCGCCACTCCAGCGAGGGAATCGCCGTTGCCGATTCGGTTCCAGATGTTGTTGGCGATCACCAGCGAGTGTCCGAGGCTGTCCGAGGTTTTGGACTTCACAGCATCCTTGAGCGTCGAGGTGTCGACGAAGACGCCTCCGTAGGGGCATTCGCTCACGATGGAATTGGCAAAGGTGCCCGCTCCATCCTTCTTGTAGACCAATGCGTACTTGTATTTGCCGGTGTAGGTATTCAGGTAGCCCTTGCCGGTGCTGTCGCCGGTGGAGATGTAGGTCGCGTTCCAGATTTGGCCAACTGAGGTCGGCTTGGCCAGGGTGTCGGCGCTTTCGATCTTGGTGTTCACGCCGTTGCTGGCGCCGCCGGGGATGATGTTCTGGATCGTGAAGATGTATTGAACCTTGCCCCGATACCCGTTGGAGTAGTAGAACGCGTCGCCTGCACTGTATGTCGAGGCGATGTACTTGAGGTTCACGGTGCCGCCCAACAGATCGAATCCGTCTTCATTGGACACATAGGATTCGATGTGGTCCACTTGGGTGCTGTCGCCCACCGAACAGAACTGCAAGGCGATGATGGTGCTGCGATCAGCGATGCCGGTGTAGCGGATCGAGACGTAGCTCAATGCGCCCGAGTTGTCGTGGGGATTGGGAGCCAGCGAGTCGCCATAGCTCAGGAGAGTGGTGTCGCCGGTGATGTCGCCAGCGAGATTTGAAACGCCGCCCGGGGTATTGTTGGGCGCACGACCCAGTATGGCGATGCCGCCCCACATGCCGCGGTTCAGGTTGGTGTTTGCCAAGGCACCGTTAAACCCTAGATTGTCGAGTTCCGAGGTGAAAAGGATGGGCTGCGAGGCCGTTCCCTTCGCGTAGATCTTGCCTCCACGGGAAACCACCAAGATGGTGGCCGAATCCTGTCGGGCATCGGCCAGCACCAGGGTTCCGGCCTGGATGTTGAGAATCGAACCCGAGCGAACGAACACCTTGCCGTGCATGCGGTAGATGTGGTTGTTCGTCCAGTTGACGGTTGCGCCCTTGGCGATGGCGTCGTCGCGGATTTCGATGGTATCGGGTGCCGCAGCCTGGACGGATGCAGCGAAGGCCACCGTCGCGAGGATGCTGGATAGCAATGGTCTGATGAATCGCATGTGGAACCTCTGGTGTTGAGTGAAGATCCCGGTGGATTCCTCCTTGCGAGAGGTGATCCTTTCCGAATGCGAGTAAAAGTCGACCACAGGTATTCGCAAGGTGACACGAAGCGGTTTCAGCAGATCAGCAGAATCCTGAAGAAAGCATGAAGGATCAATTAATCCGCCAAAGGCAGGTCCAACTCCACTAGGAAAGTCCCCTCTTCCGGAACCGTCGCTTGGATCGCTCCACCCATCCGGGTCGCTAATTGTCGGCAAAGCGCCAAGCCCAAACCCGCATGGTTGTTGGCTTGGTTGCGTGCATCGTCCTTGCGCCAGAAGCGATCAAATACTTTGTCCGTGTCGGAAGTCTTCAATCGGCTTCCGTCGTTGGAGACCTGGAGGCAAACGCGGTTCGAAACGACCTCGCCGCGCAAGGCGATCCACGACCCGCCATCGGTGTGTGCTAGGGCGTTGTCCAGGAGGTTGCGCAGGATCACGCAACACCATTCGGGATTGGAGACCGACGGGAGGGCAGGCGGCAATTCCATGCGCAACTCGATGCCTCTCAGGTTGCAGGTGGCGCGCCATTCCTCCAACTCTTCCCGCACCAGGGGCGCCAGGTCCAGCGGAATGGTGGATGACGGAATCTGTCCACCTTCCAATCGGGCCAACGAGAGCAAGGAGTCCATCAGGGATTGCATCCGTGCAAGGATGGAAAGCGAGGTGGTCATGGCTTTCCTCGCGTGTTCCTCGTCGTCGCTCAAACCAACTTCCAGGGTTGTGCGGATGCCGGCCATAGGGGTTCGGATTTCGTGGGCCAGATCGGCGACCAGGGTCCGTTCGCGCTGGAAGGCGGTGTCGAGCCGCACCAAGGTGGCGGACAAGGCGTCGACCAAGGGGCGAACCTCGTGGGGTGCTCCTTCGGATTCGAAGCCTTTCAAATGCTCCTCGTCGATGGAATCCAATCGCTTGGCGATCCGTCGCAAGGGAGTCAGCGACAGGTGGACAAGCAAGGACAAGAGGAGGCAGAGAAGGAATTCGGAAGCGATCCAGATCCCCACCAGGATGTTGCGCAGTCCGCGAAGCTTCGCCTTCATGTCGCGGTAGTCCTGGCCGAAATACACAGTCAATCCACGGTCCGCACCGGGGAGGGAAATGGCGACGTAGCGGGTCTTGTGGAGGTAGCCGGGGTGGTACCAGTCGAACCGGCGTTCACCGGGGGCGAGGGAGACGGAGGGGAAAACCAGGTGGCCCAACGAGGCGGATCGGCCGATTTCGCGGCCCTTCTCGTCGCGCGCCTCGAAGTACTGCATGGACTTCGGATCCTGGAACATGCTGTTCTCCAGGTGCGATCCCTCGAAGTGCCAATTTCCGTCCACCTTGGAACACAGGGCCGCGAGGCCCAGCGCACGGTTCTCCAGGGCTTGGTCCATCTGTACCAGCCAGCCGCGCTCGATCACCGCGTAAGTGGCGTATCCCGCCAAGCTCAAGATCAGGCCCGAGACCAGCGCCGATCCGATCAACAGCCTCGCCAGGAGGCTGGGAGGCGCGGAAGGCTTGGAGATCGAGGTCCGCGAACGCCGTCGCCAGAACCAGGTCGACAGCCCGCCGACCGTTAGCACCCCTGCGATCGCGAGCAACACATCGTCCAAGTTCTGGATGCGCTGCTTGAGCTCCCCATGGTCGCGAGCGTAGTAGACAACCACAGGGCTCGAGCCCGCGAGCGCCAAACGCAGCGCCAGATAGCGCTTTCGGTGAAGGTAGAAGTCGTGGTGCCAAGCCAGGCGTTGGGAAGAATCGGGCGAAAGGTCGGGCCAGTGGACCTTTCCCAAAAGGGGGGAACGCGCCAGGACGGTTCCCGCTGCGGATCGAATCTCGAAATAGGTCTGCCCCGAGTGGGCGTGGGGCTCGTCGTCGGTGGTCTCCAGGGGTGCGCAACAATTCACCGTTCCTGTCAGAATCCATGTCCGTCCGACCTCGGTCGCTTCCCGTCGAAGGCTCGCGTCGAGCTCGTGCAGCCAGGTCTGCTGGAAATATTCCCGTGTCACCCAAGTCACGACGACAAGGGTGGTCGTGACCGCGAAGATCCGGAGGAGCTGGTGTCGACCGATCGCGTTCAAGGAGGATCTTCCTGAAGGATGTACCCGAAGCCGCGTCGGGTGTGCAACAGTCGCGAGCGTCCGTTTTCCTCGAGCTTGCGGCGCAGCGAACCCGCGAAGACTTCCACCACGTTGCTCGAAGCGGTTTCGGAATCGGGATAGATGCGTTGACGGATTTCGTCACGGGAGACCGGCTTGCCCTGCTGGCTGGCCAAAAGTTCCAGGACTTCGAATTCGCGTGGGGTCAACGGGATTTCGATGCCTGCGCGTCGGGCGGATCGGCGCACGGGGTCGATCTCCAGGTCGCCCACGCGCAGACAGGAAGTGTCTCCCCCGCGGCGTAGGAGGGCGCGCACCCTTGCGAGGAATTCGGCGAACGCGAAGGGCTTGACCATGTAGTCGTCGGCACCGGCGTCCAGGCCTTCGATCCGGTCCGAAAGGGTGTCGCGGGCCGTCAGCATGAGGATGGGGGTCGTTCTTCCTGCCGAGCGGAAACGGCGCAAGAATTCGAAGCCGTCCAATTCGGGCAGCATGGCGTCGAGAACGATCAGGCTGGGGGAGCACTCTAGGGCGCAGGTCAATCCTGTGAAACCGTCCGCGCACTCCAATGGCTGGTAGCCTTCCAAGGAAAGGCCCCGTGCCAGTGCTTCCCGCAAGGGGATGAAGTCTTCCACAACCAGGATGTTCATCGCCGCATCGCCCTTCGCCTCTCCGGGAATGCCCAATGCCGGAAATCGGAGTCATGAAAAAAGCGTTAGTGGACCGGTTCCGGATGCGGCGAAACCGAGCTGAAACAGCGAAGCGGTCCTAGGAGTCGGCCACAGAAATCTCGCGCGCCATCTGCTTGGCCTTGTTGTAGTCGGTTTTGCCCGACCCCAGTCGCGGCAGCTCGTCGACCTGAAACACGACCGAAGGCTGCTGCAATCCGGGCAAGCCCGAGGACCGGATCTTGTCCTTGATCTCGTCTGGCGTGAGCGGTGTCGCGCCGCTGGGAAGAGCGTACAGAAGCGCGATGCGTTCCCCTTTGCCGGGATCGGGAACCGCAGTGGTCAAAAACTCGCAGCCCGCCAACACGCCCGACTGGGCCAAGGCCGTTTCCACGGCGCCCAAGCCCACCATCTCTCCGCCCACTTTGGCGAAGCGCGAGTAGCGGTCCACGATCTGCAAGAAGCCGTCGGCGTCGATCTTGCCCTTGTCGCCCGAGCGGTACCAGCGGGTGCCATCCAGCTCGACGACAGATTCTGACGTGCGGCCAGGGTCGTCCAGATAGCCTTTCATGATTTGCGATCCGCCCACCAGCACCAATCCTTCCTGGCCCACGGCAAGGGCTTCCAGGCTTTCGGGATCCACAATGCGGAATTGGCTTCCCGGCAGGGGCAACCCTACGGTGCCGGGCTTGTTGCCCACCTGGACCGAGGTCCAATCGTCCAACAACACGTCGGGGATGTTCACGCTGGCCACCGGTGTCGTCTCGGTGGTGCCATAGCCTTCGAAGACGTCGATCCCAAACTTGTCCTTGAAGCCCAGACGGACTTCGGGGCGCAAGCGTTCGGCTCCGGCCACCACCAGGCGGAGGGTTTGGAACATCAGGGGATGGACCGATTTGCTTTGGGTGTACATGCGCAAGAAGGTGCTGGTCCCGCACAAGATGGTCACCCGGTGCTGGGCGCACAAACGACCCACGGCGCGGGCATCGGTGGGGTCGGGCTGGGTCACGATGGGGATGCCTTCAATGAGCGGCATCAGGGTCGTGATGGTCAGGCCGAAGGCATGGAACAACGGCAAGGTGGAGAGGATGATGTCTTCTTCGGTCGGGTTGAGCACCGCGCTGGTCTGGCGCATGTTCCCCACCATGTTGAAGTGGGAAAGCTCGACGCCTTTCGGAACGCCTTCGGAACCCGAGCTGAACAAGATCGCGGCGGTGTCGGTGAGTTTTGCCTTTTTCACCGAGACCAGATCCAGCCACCAGGCCGGCAAGAGCTTGGCGCGGAAAACTTGGCGCACCAACGCGAGCTGGGAAATAGATTCCTTGAGGTCTTCCATGTGGACCATCCGCACCGCCTGGGAAAGGGCGGCGAGGTCGAATCCCTTGGCGGAAAGCTTGGTCTCGAATTGCTTGGAAGTGATCACGGTGGAGAGTTTGGCGCGCCGCGCGCAGGCCGCCAAGGTTTCGCCCGGTTGGGTGTAGTTGAGGTTCACCACCGTCTTTCCACGCATCAGGCAGGCCAGGTTCGCGATCACCCCGGCAGAAGAAGGAGGAAGCAGGATGCCCACCCGTTCTTCGGTCCCGCAAATCTTGTCGAGTTGTTTGGCGAACGCCATGACGGCCGCCAAAAGCCTGGTTCCAGACAAATTCTGTCCGTCGTGTCCCAGCACCGAGGGGCTGGATCCCACGCGCTTGGCGGTGCGCATCCAGGTGGAGGCCAGCGGGCGCATCTGGGAAATGTGCGATTCCCAAGCGAAGATGGACAATTCCTGGACCGAGCGTTTGACTCCAGCCGCATCGACCGTATCGGGAATGGATTTGCCAAAGGCGACCGTGATGCGGCGCGAATCGAGGCTGCGCACGCTTTGGCGGTAGCCGCCCGAAGCGAAGCTGTAGATGCTTCCCCACAGGCCTTGGAGGTAGAACGGGACCACCACGGCGCCGGTGCCGCCCAATGATTTCTCAAATCCCGAGCGAAAGCTGGAGAGGTGGCCATTGCGGGTGATGTGGCCTTCGGGGAACAACGCCACGGCGTCGCCGGCTTCCAAAGCTTTCTTCACTTCCCCCAACGCCGAGGCGGCTCCGCCCGACGAGATGGGGATGATCCCCAGACGATCCAAGATCCACTTCAGGTACCACTTTTCGTAGTAGCTGCGGTGCATCACAAAACGGATGGGCCGCGGGCAGGCCATTTGCAAAAACGCCCAATCCAAGAACGAGATGTGGTTGCCCAAAAACAGCAGTCCGCCTTCGGAAGGGATGTTGTTCAAGCCCACCACTTGTAAGGAATAGCGGCTGGAAAAGATTCCCTTGACCAACATCCGCAGCATGGATTGGGGCAACAACTGCACGGCCCAAATCGATCCGGCCAAGGTGACAAAGCCAAGCCCCACGAAGACGGCTCGCTGGGACACGCCTTGTTCGGCCAAGTACACCGGCACGGCCAAAAAGACCAACATGCAGACGTTTTGGGCCAGGTTGTTGGATGCCAAAATATGTCCAGCCGTGTTTTCACGGGTGTGGAATTGGATCAGGGCCGAAAGGGGGATCAGGAACATGCCCCCAAAAAATCCGAAGCCGAAAAACAGAACACCCAACAGGATGGGGTTGGTGACGTGGGGAAGGATGAAGAGCAGGGCGGAAATTCCCGCCGCGCCCGTGGGGACCAAGCCGGTCTCGATGAAGTCTTTGGAAAGCTTGGCCGCATAGACCGCACCCACCGCGATCCCGATGGCGGCGGCGGCCAGAATGGCGTTGATGATGATGGTGTTTTCCTGGCCAGTGGTTTCCTTCATGTACGAGCCCAGGTTTGCGATCAGCACTTGGTTCACGGCAAAGAACACCGAAAGTCCGATGATCGATTGGCGGATCACCACGTTTTTCCAGGCGTCGGAAAGGTGACTGACCAAATAGCGACCCGTTGCGTATTGGCCAAAGGAGAATTTTAGGTCGGGATCGGTTTTGCCGATTTTGGGAATGCGCAGCGCCAAAATCCATTCCAGCACGAAACCCGCCAAAATGGTCCAGCCCGCCCACCGGATCTGGTGGATGATCTGGTCGAGGTTGAGGGTGCCGGGCACATAGAGCTTTTCAAACAGGAACGAGTAGAGAAGCGAAGCCATCAGGATGGCCACGATGGTCACTCCCTGCACAGCGGAATTCGCCGCGGCGATCAGCCGGGATCCGACCAGCTCCTTCACCAGTCCGTACTTGGAGGGCGAATAGAACGTGGCTTGGATGCAGATGACAAAAAGTGTCCCAATCACCCCGACCCACGATCCGGCGTGGAAGAAATACAACAGCACGACCGCCAAAGGGATTCCCGCGAAGGCGGACCAGCGGATGACCGAATCCTTGGCCCATTTGTCCGAGAGGTATCCCGAAGGCGTGAAGAAGGTCACGAAGGGAATCAAGATGATCGCCTGCAAGAACGATTGATACCGGATCAACGTGGGACCTGCCGGCAAGGCTTTTTGGACCGCGTCGACCAAAAGGACCTTGAGTCCCACATCATTGAAGGCGTTGATGAAAGCGATCCCCAAGAAGGGCAAGAAGCCTTTCACCGACCAGACGCTAGATGTTTCGCTCGAATCTCGTTTCATCGGACATCCTTGTGGAAGTGTTGGCAGAGCTCTAATGCAGGTTTCGTGCCAGGTGTTGCAGGTCGTCCTTGGGAAGACCTTGAGCCTTGGACTGCAGGGGGATGCCTGCACAGCCGCAAGGAATCTTCGCCTTGCGCATTCGCCCAGTGGGTTTCTATCTCCCCACCAGACACGATGATATACCTAATCCTTCCATGGGTCCTGTACTTGTTTCCCACCGATTCGGTGGGAGTCGTCACTCACGTCGATTTTCAGGTGACCGGTGGATTCCATCCCTCCCCAGCCGATCATCCGGTGGACTTGGGAATCGCCGAATCCTATTTGCCGAACTGGACCGCCCATCGTCTCGATCCCGAAGCCGCACGGCGTTGGGAAGACCTGCCCCCCTTGGCGGCCATGGTTTTGTCGGCGAGATTCGATTCGGTCCGGATGATCGCCAATCTTCCCCTGCGCCGCGACATCGACGCCTGGCGACGGGACCCGACCGGATCGAACCTCCTTCTTGCCCCCGGGGAATTGGACATCAACGTTCCCTACGAAGGCTGGATCTCGTGGAGTTCGACCGGCGGAACGAACCTGAAACTGGGCCGATTCCGCCAATCCTTTTCCCCTTCTCCCTATGGGGTCATCTTGGGATCGGATTTGGTCCACGACGGGGCGTTGGTCCAAGTCCCGATGGGCCGTTGGAGTTTCGAGGTGTTTTTCTCCAGCCTGAACCCTTGGTTGACGGGCGTACACGCCGATGGCTCGGTGGATCCGGGTTCCGAAGCCGATCTCCAGCGCACGCGAACCATCCCCAACGAACGGGGACGCAATTACAGCGATCCCTACAAGTCTCTGTTCTTGCACAAATTGTCGTGCCAGGTGGGAGCCTGGGACCTTTCCCTCGTCGAACAACTTTTGGTGGGAGGCAAGGCGCCCCAGTTGCGCGACGCCGTTCCGTTCGTGATGTGGCACAACAATTTTGGAGACGGCTATTCCAAGGTGTCCACGGCGGTCCAAGCCATCTGGACTTCCCAAAGCCTCGGGCGTTTCCACGGCCAAGGCATCTTCGAAGACATCCAAAGTCCGGTGGGAGAGGTGGAAGGATCCGATCCTCGCGTGATCTACGCCGCCAACCTGGGATGGCGACTTGACAAAAAATGTCCAAGCGGCGATTGGACCGCGACGTCGGATTTGAGCCTCACCTCGGCGACCTTCAACAACCACGAATTGCCTTTGCTCAAGGGAACCTCTCGACGCCTGTACCGCTCGAACAACCGCGACCAGGATGCGCCTGGATTCGTGGACACCTGGATCGTCGACCAGCCGTTGGGGTATTTGCGCGGATCGGATGCCTTGGACTTATGGACTCACCTCGATTGGAGCGCAACAGATCATTCCCATGGCGCCGGAGTGGAACTCGATTGGTTGAACCAAGGCGACGCGGCGGTTTGGATGGACGAAGACACCTTGTCTCACCGCAAGGGGCCGCTTTCGGGGAAGGTGACCACCCAGTGGCGCGCCTTGGGACATGGCTGGACCAAGGTGACCAAATCCCTTCGACTGGATGGTGGCCTTGGCGTGGTGGTGGTCGATGCCCCCGAGGGGGAAGAACAAACGCTCACCCTCCATCCCGACGTCTTCGGAAGCCTTTCGGTCGGATTCTAAACTACCGGATCACTCCGAAGCGGATCCAGGCTTCGTTGGATCCTCCGGCCGACCAATCCGCCTGCAACCGGGCTGCATAGACACCGGTTCCCCAGGCCACACCTTGGAGCGCCAGATCCCGACGGCCCGCGTCCAGGGGAAGGTCGGATCGGTCCAGAACTTGGTAACCGGTCTGGTCGTATACCGTGAGCCGGACGCTGGAGGCGGCCTGGCCAAGCTCGAAGCGGAATGTGGCCAAGCCTTTGCGCACGGGGCTGGGAAACAGATGGAAGTCCGAGATGCCGGCTTGGCGAGCCTTGGGGGCGCCCAAGAGCGAGTCGGGGAGATACCCACTGCGGCCCGAACCGCCCAAGGCCATGGGCCAAACCGCCTTGCCTCCGGAAATCCAAAATCCGTCCAAGCTCGAGACCGATGATAGGGCCAGCATCCGGTCCGCTTTCCCGGACGTGAAGGCCAAGGGAAGATAGGGAGGAGTGGGATGGAGCGTGTCCAGGGTTTGGAGACCTGCGGCCAAGGGCCAAGTTGTTTGCTGGTAGGTTGGGGAAATTCCCGCGCCGCTGGTGCGCGAGAGGGCAGCGCCGCCATAGGGTTTGCCCGATGCGGTCCATGCCAAAATTTGTCCATTGGTGGTCCCCGCCACGACTTCGGATAGGCCATTGCCGTCCAGATCCGCCACCACCACAGAAGCGCCAATCAGCCCGGCGGGATAGAGGCGGGAAGCCGTCACCTGGCCCACGGATTCGGTGGAAACAATGCGCACCGGCCAGCCGACCAGCGGGATTCCCGAGGCATCGACGGCGTAGATCCGGTCGGTCCCACCAAAAATGAGGTCGGGACGGCCATCGCCATCCACATCTCCCAGGCCCGCCGCTCCAGGTTCGCCCACCCCGGAAGACCCGCGAGGGAAGTTTTTCGGCCAACCCGGAAACAGAGTCTTGGTCGCTCCCGACCAAAGCAGGGCATTTCCAAAGGATCCAATCACGACCAAATCGGGAGCGCCATCCCGATCGAAATCGGCAGACAAAATTTGAAAGACCTCGCCTTTGGCAGGGGTAAAGGAGGTGGATTTGAGGGGGAGGGAGTTGCCATTGGAAGGGTCGACAAAACTGGCTGCACCCGAGGAATCCACCGCTCCGATCCAGGTTTTTCCGCCGCGCTCGGTGGCGCACAGCGATTGCAAACGCGCCAAAGGCGTTGAGATCGAAGACCCCAAGCCGTTGGGGGAGATGGAGCGGATTTTGCCCGAGGAATCCCCGACCCATAACTTGCCTGCGGCCAGCACGGGACCTGCGCTCGCGCGCAAGGAAAAGGACGTGTCCAAAACTCTGGCGCTGTCGCGGTTGGTCCCCAAAAGCCCGTTGTTGGCGGGCCATTTCAAATGCACCACCCCCAACTGATCGCGGGTCGCCAAGGTGTCGGCCACGCTCGCGGATTGGAGGACAAGACCCATGCTCGCGCCGGTCCGGGCCAAGGGGACATAGGTCGTGTCGCGCTGGGACTGATTGGGAAAAGCCGTCTTGGTGGAATCCCAAGGGGAGACGAGCTTGAGGGTGTCGCGAGCCGCGAACCAGTTGGTTCCGGTGGAATCGAGAAGGGTTGCGCGCCCAGCGGTATCGATCAGCCAAACCGATTTGGGCAGCGAGGTCGGCCCCGAAAGAATGGCCTGATCGCCCCAAGAGGGGGTGGTGCGCAGCGGAAAGGCGTCGGTGGCCTTTTTGAGGGCGCCCCAATCCAGGATGACCTCGATGGAGGCGGCTCCCGGAGTCCAGACGCTATCGCCCTCCAAGCTCGAAAGGCCTTTTTGGGGTTGGGCCCCAACCGGCCAGGGCGCGCGCAGCGTCACCAAGGAACGCCCGCCCAACAACGAGCCCGTGGCCGCGTAGCCCTCGGGACCGATCGCCGAAATGGTATCGGTCTTGCCAGCGTGACGATGGGCGTTGGGCAAGATGTCGGCACCCGACCCGATGTCCGCCGAGGTTTGTCCTGTGATGCCGGTGAATTGGCGCCCCAGGGTCTGCATGCCGCTGGCTTGGACCAGTGTGATTCCTTTGTAGCGGTCCGACAACGTGTCGCCCAAGTAGGCGTTTGGCGAACCGTAGCGGACCAATTCCCGCAAGAGCCATTCATTCACATGCCACACCAAAAGTCCCGATCCGGGAAGGGCCGCATCGACGGAAGACCCCAGAACGTAACCCTTGGTGCGCAGGGAGTCGCGCAAAAGGGCATCGAGAGAATCAGGTGAAACTTTGTAGGTGATCGAATCGGTGCCATCCAAGTTCCCGACCTTGACCCAGACCTTGCCGTCGAATTCGGTGCGTTGGCGATTTTCCACCAACAGGTATTCGCCGTCGTTGATCCGGACCACCAGCACCGTGTCGTGACCGGGCCGGATCGCGGGAAGCCGAAAATGGGTCGGACCCGATGGCGACGCCTCGATGGGGGTTGCCCATCCCATGAACAGGCGAGGCCAAGCGGAAGGCAAGACCGGTGTGGAGTTGCGGCCAGCCATCGCCCCCGCTTGGTCCATCAAACAAAACTGGCCCATGATGCTCAAGCTGTGGTAAGTGTCCCAAAGGTCGGGAAGGCCCAAAGCGCGTCCCACCAAATTGGCGACGGTGCCGCGAATGCCCCAATTCAAGCCGTCCTGGGTCGCGGTTTCGGAGGTCACCAACAGCTCGGTGAGGGTGTCATTGCCTGCCGAAAACGGAGGAATTCCCAAAGTGTCTTTCAAAAAGGAACTGTCGAACAAGGGGCCAGACTTCTTCAAGAAGGAAAAATCTGTGGGACCGACCGTGAAATCATACAGGTCGGATTTGGTGTTTTCTGCGGTACTGCCTTTGTCGCCA
>CAIKAA010000123.1 GCA_903825275.1 uncultured Fibrobacterota bacterium
AAAGGGGCCATAAGGCCCCAAAAAAAACGTCTTCTCTAGCAACATCCCTAGACTCAAAAGCGCTTCCCTCCCAACCTGGAAGGGAAGCGCCAAAAAAGGCCATCAACCCTTGTTGTGCGCCTGCTCTTCCGCAAAACTAAAGCTGATCGCGTGATACCCCGCATCCACATGGATCAGTTCGCCGGTAATCCCGCGAGCCATGTGCGATACCAGAAAGGCCACCGTGTCGCCGACATCCGAGGTATCGACATTGCGGTTCAACGCCGAACGGTTTTCAGCGATGGTGAGCATCTTGTTGAAGTCGCCGATTCCTTTGGCCGCCAGAGTGCGGATGGGGCCCGCGCTCACGATGTTCACGCGAATGCCCTGCTTGCCCAAGTCGTGGGCCAAGTAACGCGCCGAGCACTCCAGAGCCGCCTTGGCCACGCCCATCACGTTGTAATGCGGGATCACCTTTTCGCCGCCGATGTAGGACAAGGAAACGATGGCGCCATCCGGATTCATCGCTGCCACCGCGTGGTGAGACAGCGCGGTGAGCGAATAGGCCGAGATGTCCAAGGCGGTGGCGAAGCCGTCGCGCGAGGTGTCTTGGAATTCGCCATCCAGGTCTTCCCGTTTGGCGAAGGCGATGGCGTGGATCAAAAAGTCGATCTTGCCGACTTCCTTTTCGATTTGGGCGAACAAATTGGCAATGGACTCATCCTTGGTGACATCGCATTCAAACAACAGTGCCGTCTTGCCCTCGCCCTGGATAAGCGATTCCACCGAGCCTTTGAGTCGCTCGCTGGGGTAGCTGAACACAAGCTCGGCGCCCTGCTCCCAACACGATTTTGCGATGCCCCACGCGATGGATCGCTGGTTGGCCACGCCGGTAATGAGACCTTTTTTGCCTTTAAGAATCATTGGTTCGGTCCTTGGAGAATTCGTTAAGGAAGAAAAATAGCTTGGTCACGGCGCGGCCCGACCGACACCATGGCGATGGGCGCACCCGACAATTGGGCCAAGCGTTCCAAATATCGTTTGGCGGCCTCGGGCAAATCGGCCCACGAGACGGCCTTCGAGGTGTCCGACATCCAACCGGGCATGGATTCCAAAACAGGTTCAACATCCTCGAATTCCCGCATTTGGACCGGGAGATCTTCGATGGATTTCCCATTGATCTTGTACCCAACGCAGATCTGCACTTCGCGCAGGTTGTCCAGCACATCCACCTTGGTGATGGCCAGACCCGTGATTCCATTCACCCGAACCGCCTTGCGGACCACCATCGCGTCGAACCATCCACAGCGCCGCGGCCGCCCCGTGGTGGCTCCGTACTCGCCCCCCCATTTGCGCAAGTTCTCGCCCAATTCCCCGACAAGTTCTGTCGGGAAGGGTCCGTTGCCCACGCGCGTCGTGTAGGCCTTCACCACGCCGATCACGCTCTGGATGGCGGTGGGTCCAACGCCCGATCCACAACACGCCGAACCAGCGATGGTGTTGGAGCTGGTCACGTAGGGGTAAGTGCCGTGGTCCACGTCCAGAATGGTGCCCTGGGCTCCTTCGAACAGCAGGTGTTTCCCTGCCTTTATCGCCTTTTCCAAAAGCAAAGCGGCATTGGCCACCAAGGGCGACAATTTCCGTCCGTACTCCAGGTAGGTGTCCACAATGACTTTGGCCTGGAGGGGTTCGGATTCGTAGATCTTGGTGAACAGCAAGTTCTTTTCTTCCAGAATCGATTCCACCTTCAGGCGAAGGCCTTCGGGATCCAAAAGATCGACCAGACGGATTCCGCACCGCGCGACTTTGTCGACATAGGCCGGGCCGATGCCTCGACCGGTTGTCCCGATGGCGTTTTTGCCAGCGGCCTTTTCCTTCAGGCGATCGAGCTGGACGTGCCACGGCATCACGATGTGCATGTT
>CAIKAA010000124.1 GCA_903825275.1 uncultured Fibrobacterota bacterium
CTAATCCTTGGGGGCCTCGGTCTTTTGAACGCCTGTGATCGCTCGGACCCAAGCCTCGCTCCCACCGCTCCCCAGGAGCTGGGAAGCCTGTCTCCACGGGTGGTCGCGGCCAATGGCGTGCTTGATTCGGCCAAGTACGTGTCGGTCCAGGTCTGGTACACGCCCAAAGACTCGTCGGGAGTCCTCTATCGGTTCAAAGATTCGGTTCTTTGGAGAAATCATTCGGTCCGCATCGACAGCATTCCGGTCGGGTCGAGCTGGCAGATGGTCCTTTCGGCGTTGAATGCCCCTGGCGACACGGTTTGGAAAGGTCAGGGAAAAGGAACTCTTAAAACGAACCAAGCCAGCACCGGCCCGATCACCTCCGGCGACACCTCGGCCTCGATCTTGGTGCACAAGATCGCTTCGAAACCGATCATTACCGTGACCGGGCATGACACCTCCGTTCCCGATACCTTGACGATCGGGGATACTCTGAACTTTTCCTCCCCGCGCCACCTTGCCTTGGGCCTGGGATCTTCGCCCCCCTGCGATTCGACGACTCCCGCCCAGCAGAAATGGGTCATCCCCGATTCGTTGTTGGGGACCGGACTGGTCTTGCATTTGGTGTCCTGCCAAGACAGCTTCTGGTCGCGTGACTCGGTCTTTGTCAAAAAGCTCCGCGCCCGACCTGCCCCCAAAACCGCCTACGACTCGGTGGCGATCCCGGATCTCTTGAGAACCGATTCCAACTCGGTGCTGCTGGCTTGGAACCAGACTTTCTCGCTGGTGATTCCCCAAAAAAATGCTGGTGACCATGTGGTTCTGGCGTGGAATTTCCATGTGGATGACAGCCTTCAGGGACCCAATTCCACCCATTGGTTCAATCTCAAAGTTCTCTCACAGAATAAATACGATGGCCTCTCGGAAGGTCTTCTGGATCTTTCCGGGCAGATCAAGGCAGCCTTGACAGCAAGATCGCTTGTGGGACGAGTGATGGTCCGGGCCGTGGCCTTCCGCAACGAGGTGCCTATCGACACCTTGCTGCTATGGTGGAAGGTGAAATTCGACGCGCCGGCCCCCATCCAAATGGGAGTCGCCAAGGACACCGGCAAGATCGTCTGGAGCCGCCGCAAGAGCGGAACAACCGTGCTCGATTCGGTGGTTCGCATGGATGCGAATGGAAAGACCGTCCCGGTTTTGGTCAAATCGGATACGACAGAAAATGTCTCCTTGGCGGGGCTGAAGTCCAAGGAAGGGGTGAAACTGAGAATCACCGAGCACGACACCGTTACGGGGCGCAGCCGCGACACGGGTTTGACCGACACGGCCTTGAATCCTCCCACCTATCCCCAAGTGGTCGCCATCAATTCCGACACAAACTCTGGCGAAATCGCCATCGCTCGGCCAACGGTTGACACGGTCGGCACCTCCTACTTCTACGCGATTTCCGACACTCTCATCACGCTACAAGCTTCCAATATCAATGCACCGCTCCTGCTCAATATGCCAACGAATATTAACAGTGGGGTTTACAACCTTTTCACCAAGCAAAGGGCGGGATCGTACCGTATCTGGATTCAGGCGAACCGCGACGGGATCGATCGCTTGGCCGATATAGTCCTAAAAGTGACGAACAGCAAAGGTTCCGTTTTGGCCACCCCAACCAATCTTGTCCTCATCGGGCGGACCCAAAATTCCCTTACTTGGAAGTGGGACACGGCAGGTGCCAATCCCGGGCAACAATGGCGAGTGTACTGGTTTCCGGTTGGAAGTTCTGCCGACACAACCAATGCCAAACATACGGATGTCAATACGGGCCGCTTCAACCAACCGGATTTGGTCTCGGGGACTTCTGGACAAATTGTGGTCTTCGCCTTGCCCGTAAAGCAAACGGATATCATGTCCGGCCCGGCTTGGAGTCCGCTCGCGCGCACCCGCATCAAGCCCGCGAGCCTGATCTCGTCGTGGGATCCGACCTCCCAAACCCTTTCCTGGAAAGCGGATACGACAAAAAATGTCTATGCTTGGACGCTGATCGACGACCAGGGAGACACCGTGGCGGGTGTCGTCAATTCGCTTCCGTTCACCTTGGCCGTCCAAGGGCTCAAAGGTCTTTATTCCGGACCCACCTACACCCTGACCCTTCGCGGTTGCAATGCCGATTCCCTGTGGACCGATTCGGTCACGATCCCCGGCATTCGGGGGAATTTCAACCTCAAGCCACCCGCCAACCTCCAGTTGCAACTCCAAGGCAAAAACCTGGTCGCCCATTGGAATTCCTCCAAGGGCGCCACCGGCTACGCCCTGGCCGTCCTGAAATCCGTGGGCAAAGTTCTTGCCGACACCTTGTACAAACGCTTCCCGTCGGACACCTTCGCCAGCCTGGCTCTTCCCGATTCCCTTTTGGCCTCCAAGGCAGTTCTTTGGCTGCAAGTCCAGGCGATCAACAAGCAGGAGAGAACCCTTTTCGATCCCAGTGGAGCGGTGTCGTTTCCGCTTCCCGGCACTCTTCCCTCCGATACAGTCTATTCCATCGGGCCCACCCAAGCCGTGGTGAAAACCAAGGGGTTGGCGTCTTCGGGATGGGTGGTGTGGGGGAGGACTCTGGGGGCGACAGGCTGGGAAACGGTACGCCCCTTCAGCTCGGACACCTTGATTGGATCTGTGACAAAATCTGTCTTGACGGTCGTGCGCTGGATGAAGAATGCCACCGGAGATTCCACCTTGCCAGACACCGGGGTGTACCAATTCTCTTCGGCCCAAGCCCAGGACAGTTGCACCAAGTACTCCAGTATTTTGCCCTTTGCTTGCCAAATCGCCGTGGATTCGGCGAGGCTCTTGTCCTACCGTACCTGGGCCGCCGGATCTTGGATTCCTGTCTCCACGGTGGTGGGTGCCGCTCGGGTAGGGAACCTCCAGTTCGCCATCGCGACCGATTTGCAACTTTTGGTCCAGGATTCCAACCGCGCCCATCTGCCCACGGCTCTTCCCCTGAATCCGGTGAACATCTCGCCCGACTTTGTCGATCCGGGGCTGGACGCTACTTGGTTGTCTAGTCGCATTGTGGCTACCGGAGCGACGGTGAGCCTGAACAATGCCAAAGGCAACTTGGTCCTTTCCAACAAAAATCTTTTGGCAGGAACCGTGACCTTTTATTTGGATGGACTTTCGGGTTTGAACTCCGTGGATCTCACGGATTACACCACCTTCACCCTGATCTATGATGTCGCCCCAAAGGTGGTTCCTGCGGTCCGTTTCAGCTACGGGGGGATGGGGCTTCCGTTGGCGCCTCGGGAGGCCACCAGTCCCATCGGCAGGGGGCCTTACACCGCTTACCTGGCCATGACCCCGTCCTCGAACACCTGGGCCGGGAACCTAGCTACCACCACTGACGGTGCATCGACCCCGACGGTGGTGGGGGCGAATTTGACGGCGGTCCATTCGGTGACCCTGACGATTCCCGCCGGGGCCAGTTGGACCTTAAAGGGAATGGGGTTCAGTTCCAGGATCCGCTTGATCGACATTCCAATCCTCAAGCCACTCCTTTGAGTGACCGAGGAAGATGAGCTAGCCTCCCGGAATTCATTGGTTAATTTCCAAGGCGAAGGGAGTTCTTGCTCCTCCACCAAAGTCATTGTATTGGCAAAATGGGATAATGGCCTGCTATGAACCGGTTCTACCCTCGGAATTTACCTATGAAGATGCCGACTTCTGATTCCTTTTGGGCAAGTCGATGGATCATCGTCCTAGTCCTCTGGAGCTCGATGGCCTTTGGCGGGGCAATCTCCATCGATTCCCTGCGCGCCCAGCCAGTGCCCACGCGTTTGGTGCTTCCCAAGGTCTCCGGCCGTTGTTTGGAGGGACCGGGGGATTCTTCGGTCCGGTCGCGACTTGCAACGGGCTTTGGGGTGAGTCGACAAATCCGGATGGACAGTTTGGGTTCGGGGTTGCTGCGAATCAAGATCGACACCGCCGATAGCCTCTGCGACCTGACCTTCGATTTTCAGGATTCGATTGGACAGGCGTCCGCGCGGGTGACTTTGGCCGTTGGACAGTTGGTGGCCGGGTCCGATGCTTTGGAACGGGCTGCCCAGAAATTATCCACGTCCTTGGCGCGCGACCGAACCACTTCGCTGGAAATTCGCACCACTCCCCCCGGAGCGCGTGTTCTGTTGAACGGAATGGAAGCGGGCAAGGCACCCCTTCGGCTGGATGGCTTGCGTTCGGGGGCGGTCTCGATGTGGTTGTTGGAGCCGGGATGGAACACCGTGACCGAAAATCTCCGCCTGTTGCCCGGCCAACCCTTGGTGGTCGAGCGCGTCTTGACCCGCACCAAGGCTTGGTTGGATTCGGTGCGTTTGGCGCGGATTGCCGGCCACCGCGATAGCGTCTGGAAAGCCGCCCAGTCCCGGCCCGCCAAGGATTTGAACGAACTTTTCGATCGCTTGGCCGGACCCGTTCCTCCCGGCATCCGGTTGCCGGTGGCCATCATTCCCTTTGACGTGACAGGCCAAAAATCTTCCGAATATGATCCCGGAGTGATGGCCGCGGAATATGGGGTGGCACGGTGGACCAATGACTCGAGATTCGTGATGGTCGAACGCCAAGGAGTCAACAAATTGTTGAAGGAGCAGGCCTTTGCCCAATCGGGATCCGTATCCGATTCGGGTGCGGCGCAATTGGGGAAAATCATGGCCGTGCGCTATTTGGTGACAGGAACTGTCAAGGTGATTGGCGGCAAACAGACCTTCTCGGCGCGGTTGGTGTCGGTGGAAACCGGCGAGATTCTTTCCGCCGCGGTGTCCGAATCGGGAACCGAAAATTTGGAAGAATTGTACCGGGACGCTTTGGGGGAACGCGGCCAACTCAGCGCCGCGCTCTACCGCAGCACCGTGGGCCCGGGCTGGGGGCAATTCTACACCGGGCATCCGGTGCACGGCGCGATCGCCCTGGGGGGCGTGGCTTTGGCGGCGGGCTGGACCGTTTGGTCGGCGGTGGACTATTTGAACAAGGATGCCCAATTGCAGCAATTCCGAAACCATGATCCGGCCACCAAGGTGGCGGGAGGGACGGGAGAAGACTGGATCGCACGAGCCGAAGGAGCTCGTGAGGTCCGCAACCAAGCTGGAACGACATTGGCCATTTCCTTGGGCGTGCTGGGCGTCGTCTGGGTCGCCAACGTGATCGATGCCGGAGTTTTGGGCTACCAGGAATCCCAGCGAATCCAAGCCAAATACTTCGCCTATTTACCCACTCCCGTCTCGGTTCCCCAGGGCATGGCCCTGGCCTGGAGGTTTTGAGCCATGAGACACTTCCACCCCTCTGTACTCGGATTTCTGTCTCTCGCCACCATCACCCTGTTGGGTAGTTGCAACCAAGACGAAACGGCCTTCGGTCCTCAGGATTTGCAAAGCTTTCCTTCGGGGATCTCGGGACGGGTTGTCGATCGTCATGGCCACTCCCTCCCTGGTGCCTTGGTCACGGTGCTTCCTTCCGGAACCACCACCGTCAGCGGTCCGGATGGTTCCTTTTCCCTCACCAATTTGGCGACAGGATCTTACCAAGTCGCCATTGCCAAGGATGACTATCGCGATACCCTATTGCTGGATGCGGTGAAGCTCGGGCTTTCGGAGACCCGTCAAGTGGGCTCTTTGGGAATCGGCTATCGCTACGCCACCATTTCCGGCGTGGTGGTGGATTCGGCAGGGAATGTTTTGCCCACGGCGGGAATCGCCGTCGAGAACCAGACCTCCACCGCAATGGCGGTCAGCGAGGGAAAATTCCTTCTTGGTCGAGTGGAACCCGGCAAGGTGCGTCTATTCTCGGCCTTCGAAGGCCGTGGGTACGGAGTGTTGGATACGGTGTTGCGTCCCGACGACACCTTGCGAGGGGTGCGCCTGAAGATCAACCGCAACGGTGGCGATGTGGTGGGCCGCGTGGTGGACAGCGTGGGAACCGGCGTGGCCAACGCCAAGGTGCAGACCATGGGCGGAGCCTTGCACACCACCACCGATACCAATGGGAGCTTCAAACTGACCCATGTGCCCGGTGAAGGCAAGGTGGCGCTGGAAGTGACCAAAGGGGACCTTTCCACCACCGTCACCGGGGTTCATATTCCGGAAGGCGGGCAGACCAAAGTGGATTTGATTTCCATGCAGCCAAAACCCAAGGACTCGGTGTCGGTTCGGCCTGGAACCGTGATGGGAACCATGTCCGATTCTGTCGTGACCCTGGTGGCAACTGTCCTCTCCAGTGACACCTCGTTTCACATCTACCGCTACCTTTGGAAATTGTCGGAAACTGCGGCTTGGGAAGGGACCGGGACCAGCACGGTGGACATCCGCCTGGACACCTCGGGCTGGCATGTCGGGACAAATATTGTCAGGGTGAAACTCTCGGCCATCGATGGGCGTAAATCGGTCGATGCCATCCTCACCATTCGACTGAAGGACGTAAAGGCTCCCGTCATCCAAACGCTCTCCCCGCGCGACACGACCTATGCCTTTGGCGATTCCTCCGTGACGGTAAGATGGTCGGTGACCGACGACGTAAAAGTGGATACGGTGTGGATCGACAACTTGCCCCAAACCTTCCATGGCGGCTTGGTTTCAAAAACATTCACCCTCCCCTTGGGGACCACCACGGTGCAGATCAAGGCGCGCGATTCCTCGGGAAATGTTGCCCAAGACAGTGTGGTATTGAGGCGATTCACCGTCAAAGACATCATCCGTCCTACCATAACCCGGTTGCAGCCTCAGGATACCACCGTTTCAGCCATGGATTCTGTGGTCACTCTAAACTGGTTGGTATCCGATGATCGCCAGTTGGATTCGGTCAAGATCAACAACACGGTCCGGCAGATCGTTCACCCAGGGACCACACCCATCAAAGTACCGGACACGTCACCCGTCACCGTGTCGGACACCGTTCCTTACGGGGTGTCGAAAGTAACCTTGTGGGTCTGGGATCATGCCGGCAACATGGATTCCAGTATCGTGAACATCACTCGCATGAAACCGGATTCATCCACCGCACTGGCGACCCTATCCGCGGACATTGGAAAACTATCGCCGTCGTTCCATGGCGATACGCTGGTGTATGTGGATTCGGTCGATGCAGGGGTAGATTCGGTTCGATTCACCCGATCGACAGCTTCGCCCAATGCCTCCATCCGTGACTCCAATGGCGTTGCCGGTCGCTTTGCCGTGAAGTCCGACACCACCCTCTGGATGGTGGTCGAAAATGGCCAGCGATTGCGCACCTACACCATACGGATCTACCATCGCCCCGAGGTCGCGTTTGGGATTCCTTGGCAGACCGTGAATTCGTACCAGACGATAAAGGTGCCTCAAAATGCCGCCGATTCTCAAATCTACAAGACGATCCAAATTGGCACCCAGGTGTGGATGGCCGAGAATTTGAATACCAAGGTGGACAGTTCTTGGAGTTACCAAGACAATTCCGATTCCGGCAAAAAATACGGCCGGTTGTATACCTGGGCCGCCGCCATGGCTCTGAATGATTCGTGCGACACCGTCTCGTGTGCCGCCCAGATCAACAAAATCCATCATCAGGGAATTTGCCCCACCGATTGGCACCTGCCCGACACGACGGAGTGGAATCAGTTGGTGAATGAAGTTGGAGGAAAAACGATTGCCGATCAAAAGCTGAAATCCACCTCGGGTTGGGCTCCCGCGTCGAACGTGCTGTTCGCAGCTACCAAGCCTAACGGTCAAGACCTGGTTGGGTTTAGGGCTCTTCCAAGCGGGTTCCGGGATTCGGCGGGAACGTATCAAAACGCGGGTCAGAGTGGGTCGTGGTGGAGCGCCAGCCCGAAGTTGGCCCCCGAATCAAAGACGAATTCAAATAGCCAATCCTTGCTTTCGGGGGTGTATCTCCTCGATATTTCGAACCGGATCCCTCGCGTCAGCACCGACAAGCGCGACGGTCTCTCGGTGCGCTGTTTGAAGGATTAACCGCCTCACCTCTTTTACGTCTCTAGCTATTTGGAAGGGGGGATAAGCGCTGAAAGCATGCGCTCCAGTCTGACCGTTCCGCCGAAAATTTCTACCCTTGTGCATTCCTGATGCGCTTTTTCAACCTTTTTCTTCTGCCCAAGGATTTTTCTCCCCTATGAAATTCCTCACTAAAATCATCGGTGTTCTGAGCGTGCTTGCCGCCTCGTCCCAAGCTCAACTCGTGGTCTCCCACATGTCCGCAACGGGAGGCAACAACCTCAATTTGATCCGGCCGTACTTGCGGGTCGAAAACCAAAGCTCTGCCTCGGTGGATCTCTCCAAGATCAGCCTCGATTACCTGATTTACGAAGACAACATCAATGCGGGTTCGCTGGTCGCCGAATGCTGGTACAGCTCGGCCACCTCTTGCGCCGACATGACCGCGGAAATCACCGCAATCCCGTTGCAGCAGGACGCCACCCGCAAGGCCAACGTGCGCGTGCGCTTGGGCTTCCGCACGGGATCCTTGGCCGCAGGACAAAATTTGACCATCCAGTGGGGCTTGCACGAACAGGGCTGGCAGCACCTGTTCAACGAGTCCGACGACTGGAGCTTTACAGTGGGCGACGGCCAATGGCACGCCGATCCCCGCGTCGCGGTGGTGGTGGGTGGCCAAGTCGCCGCCCCGGCCATGGTTTGGAAAGGCCAATCCAGCTCTCTCCCCGATCCGATCACCTTCAAGGCAGGTGACGTGGTCAAGGTCACGGCGACCGGGAGCTCGTACATCTTGGACAATGGCGATTGGGTGTTGTTGGCCGAAGCGGGGAAGGTGGGTGCAACGGGACCGATCGGATTGACGGGGCCTATAGGAGCAAAAGGCCCACAGGGTGTTCCTGGCGTTGCGGGGAAGGATGGCAAGGATGGAGTCATCGATCCGGCCACCCTTGCACTCATTGCCAAACTGGGAGCCCTGGTCGCCAAATTGGCGGAGGGAAATCTACTGTACGACACTCGAGATGGCACCGCGTATAAAATCGTCAAGATTGGCACCCAAACCTGGATGGCCGAGAACCTGAATTACGCGGGTGCAGCGGGAACAAACATTGGTGTTTGCTACAACAATGATCCGAACAACTGCGCGATCTATGGCCGGCTCTATAATTGGGCTGAAGTGATGGCCGGCGCACCATCGAGCGATGCCAATCCCAGTGGCGTCCAAGGGATTTGTCCAGCAGGCTGGCATGTGCCCAGCGATCCGGAGTGGACAACCCTTCAGGATTTTGTGGATCCAACCAATGCGACGACGGCGACCAAGCTCAGGTCCACAAGTGGATGGGCAATAAACACCGGCATGGATACCTATGGCTTTCGCGCCCTGCCGGGTGGCTACTTCGACCCAACTTCCCAGACCCCCTATGGTGAGCTTGGTCGCGTCGGCAAGTGGTATAGTGCTACCGAAGCACCCTTTGCCGCTTGGTACCGGTGCCTTTCCGACGATTACGAAAAAATGTTCAAGTCGGGCGCGGTCAAGACTGTGGCGTACACCTTGCGCTGCGTCCAGAACTAACAAACCTCGCCGCCCTTCTCTCGATCGTCCTCGAGAGGGGGAAGGTCTTTTGCGATTCCCCCAAGAAATCGTTCCATGGTCATGGAACGGTTTCTTGGCGCATCCTCTAATTTTTTGCCCAGATGGCTCTACCTTCCTTTTTCCCCGCACTTGATTTCAAACTGCCCTCGATTCCGGAGCCATTTCACGATGAAAATATTGATTCGATCCTTTTTTGCCTTGGGCTTGCTTTGTGCAGCCTCCCAAGCTCAGCTAGTGGTCTCTCACCTGTCCGCCACCGGTGGCAACAACATCAACCTGATCAAGCCCTACCTGCGAGTCGAGAACCAAGGCACCACCACCGTCGACCTATCGAAAAGCGTCCTCGACTATTTGATCGATGAAGACGGGGTGGCTGCCTCGGCACTGGTCGCCGAGTGCTGGTATTCCTCGGTCGGGGCTTGCTCGGAAGTAACCGCCGAAATGGCGGCTATTCCGCTGCAGCAAGACGGAGTCCGCAAGGCCAACATCCGGGTGCGCCTGGGGTTCCGTTCTGGGGTACTGGCTCCCGGACAAATTTTGACGCTCCAATGGGGGCTCCACGACCAGGCTTGGCAACACCTGTTCAACGAAACCGATGACTGGTCCTTCACCGTGGGAGACGGGGCTTGGCATATCGACGCGCGCGTTGCAATCTTCAATCCGGCCAATGCCGTTGTCTCGCCGAACATGGTTTGGAAAGGTTCGACCGATCAGCTTCCGGATCCGATGGGCTACAAGTCCGGCGAAGTGGTCCGCGTGGCTACCACCGGCAGCTCGTACATCTTGGAAAACGGGGCTTGGGTGATTTTGGCCGAAGCGGGCAAGGTTGGTCCCAAGGGCGATGTCGGGCCTCAGGGATTGCAAGGTGTGGCTGGCAAGGATGGAGCGGTCGGTCTCCAAGGGGCAAAGGGCGATGTCGGCGCGACGGGCCCGATGGGCCTTCAGGGGTTGACAGGACCTGTCGGCGCAACAGGTGCCACCGGGGCCAAAGGTGATATGGGTGCCATCGGACCAATCGGACCCCAAGGCCCTGCGGGCGTGGTCGATCCGAGCGTAATCGCTCGGGTGACAACCTTGGAAGCCCATGCTGTCTTCTCATGGATCAAGGATTCCCGCGATGGCCAGATGTACAAGACCGTCAAGATTGGTGCCCAAAATTGGATGGCCGAGAATTTGAATTACGCCGGGCCAGCCGGGAACCTCGGAGCTTGCTACAACAACGACCCCACCACGTGTTTCAAGTACGGGCGCTTGTACTCCTGGGTCACCCTGATGGACATTTCCACGAGTTTCCTCACGACGGCTTGGGGTGGCAGTGATGTGAACCACCGTGGCATATGCCCCGAAGATTGGCACGTTCCCAGTCGCGCCGAATGGAGCGCTTTATCGGCAGAAGTGGCCAAGAAATCCGGAGCGGCCGAGGTCGGAACGGCATTGAAATCCAAATCGGGATGGAACCAGTCGGGAAATGGGACCGACCTGGTTGGCTTCAATGGCTTGCCTGCGTCAGCCCTGATGGGTGGACATTACTCCGCTCTTGGCAATGGCTCCATCTGGTGGAGCGCTTCGGAAAATGCGGATTACGGAGCCTTTGAATTCTGGCTCGGGTATTTGAACCACAATGCGGGACAGCTCGACCAAATGAAGCCAGACGGTTTCGCGGCCCGGTGCGTCCAGGACTGATTCGCGTCACGTAGTGCCAAGCCCGTCGGAAGGCGGGTCACCCCATGAATCGCCGATTGTCGGCGCTCGATTGTCTCGACAGCCATTCCCTCAATGGCTGTCTGGGAGGAGCCTTTGGTTCTTCCCAATGGATCCCC
>CAIKAA010000125.1 GCA_903825275.1 uncultured Fibrobacterota bacterium
CTGTCGACCACCTGGATTGTCGCCACTGGTTCGGCGTTCCTCGTCTGGCGAAACACCCTTTCCCACCACGCCTCCACTACGCTCGATCAAGAGGCCACCATCACCGCCCAGGCTCTGGAATTATGCGCCCTGCGACGAGTTCAGCCCTGTGAACTGGAAGACATCCACCTCCCAAGCCTGCCAGACCAGGCGAATTCTGTGGCGGAAATTCTTCCCGACAGCCTGAGACTTTTGCCTTCCAACGACACCCCTTCCTGGCGCCATTTCGCCAAGGAGGGCGGAATGTACCTGATGACGGAGAAACAACTGTCCTTCGGTGGAATTTTGCGCTTGCGACGACCGATCTCCAACATCTCCATGCCACTCTCTACCTGGGTCCTCGCCGGCTCGGTGATGATTGCAGGAACGATCATTCCCCTTCTGCTGCTCCTGGGCCTCATCCGTCGAGAACACCTTCGAACCATCCACTTGACAGAAATTGCCAAGGCGGCCGATCTTGGGCGCCCACTTCCCACGGTTCCAACGGGAGCTTCGAGGGAGGAATCCAGCCTGGTCGCCTCGCTTGGCGCCGACTTGCGCCGACGTCGGATTTTGGCCAAATGGGAAGAACGCCGATTGGCGAAATTGTTGGATTCCCTGTCCGAAGGAGTCCTCCTTTTGGATGGTCGATTGAGGGTCCTTGTCTGCAACGCCTCCGCCTCGAAAGCGCTGGGAATGAGGCAAGGAAAGGCGGCAGTCCGTGCCCGCCCCATCGTCTCCCTGACTCGAGATCTCGAATTCCTCGACGATTTGCGCAAAGCGGTCATCCGACCCACCTCGTCCAGTTTCGATGTCCAATCCGGTTCGTCCGTGTTTTCGACTCGAGTCTGGCCGGTACCCGCCGACCCGGAAGGCTTGGGATGGCTAGTTTCCTTGCAGGACGTGACCGCCCAACGGCGAGCCCAACGGCTGCAAAGCAGATTGGTCTCCGATGCCTCCCATGAATTCAAAACGCCCTTGACTTCCATTCGAGGTTGGACAGAAACTCTTCTTGAAGACGAAGAGGATGGGTTCCGCCGCAAGGCCCTAGAGCGAGTCATCCATGGGACGCGACACCTTGAAGAAGTCGTTCGCGACCTTCTGGACCTCGGACGCATTGCCGAAACCACCCATCGCGAACGGCCATCGGTTTCCTTGGAAGACGTGTGTCGCGAAGCGATCACCTCCTTGGAAGGCGAGGCGGCACGCAGACATGTGGCGCTTGAACTGGATGTTCCGCCTGAAGCCAATGTCTTGGGGTTTCGCAGCCAGTTGGTGCGGGCGGTCATCAACCTGTTGTCCAACGCCGTTCGCTATTCTCCGCCCGGCCTCAGCGTGACGGTTTCCGTCAAAGGTGATCCGGAAGGCGGCTGGTGGATCGAGGTCGCCGACCACGGCCCTGGAATTCCTCCCGACTCCCTCCCCCACCTGTTCGAACGATTCTATCGGTCCGACCATGGACGGTCGCGCGACTTGGGGGGAACCGGACTTGGCCTGGCCATTGTCCAAGAAACCGCGAGAGCTCATGGCGGGCACGCCGAAGTGGAAAGCATCCAGGGACAGGGATCGCGTTTTCGAATCTTCCTTTCCGCACTGACGGAGCCGTAGACCCAATTCGCACAAGGAGTGGTAAACTCAATCATGTTTTGGACTTTTGGAGGCCTTTACCTATTGCTCCTACAATTGGTTGCCTGCACAACCTTTGCTTGGGCGCGTTGGCAGGATCCAGGTTTTGGCGACGGGTCCGGGTTTTGGATCGCCGGTGGCCTGACTCTTTTGTTGGGGTTGCTGGGGTTGGCCTTCGAGACCATTTGCCTTTTTTGGGATCAGGGCTCGGGCAGAAGGTGGTGGACTTCGCTGTTGCGGGCCATTTGCTTTCTCGGAACCGGCTCGATCGCCGTGATCGGGTTAGGACCGTTTGGTTTGGCGGCGATCATGCGCCTGGCCATGCAGGGGCAGTTGTAGGCGAGGTTTCCGGCAAAAGGTATTCGGTCGGGTCGATCGGTTCCCCGTCGAGATAGACGGCATAAAAGACCGCCGGAGCGATCACCTTGCCGGTTTGGCCAGAAAGCCCGATGACCTGTCCGCGGTTTACCGTCGCGCCTTCGACCGCATCGATCCGGGAAAGGTGGGCATAGATCGTGAGGACCCGCTCATCATGTCGGATTTCGATAAACTTGCCCCATCGAGGCTGATCCCCCACGGCAATGACGGTCCCGGCCCCGGTCGCCCAAACCGGCGTCCCGATGGGAACCGCCCAGGTCACCCCGGGAAAATTCATCGCTTGCCCCGTGAATGGATCCGTTTGACGCCCGAAATCTCCGACCATGGGGTGGTTGGCGTGGATGGGTCGAATCGTCGGCAGGCGACCAAGTTCCTTGGGATGGCGTCCAAACCAATCGATCAATTGGTCGTAACCCTGGCGAATGGAATGGGCTCTGGCCAAAAGAGCCCCCACATCCGGAACTGAATCTCGAGCAAATAGCCCCTTGCTTTCAGGAACAGAATCTTCCGTCGAAGGACGAATTCCGGCAAGCCCCATAAGCCGGTCCCGGTCCATTTCCTCCAATTTGATCGCGGTTTGGGCAGCAGATAGCCCGGCTTCGCCGCGTTGGAGTTCGGATTGGATCCGATCGTTCCGACTTTGGGCTTGGTCCAACATATCCCGCAACTTCTGTGGCGACCAAGGACTATTCCAAAGCAACCTCAAGGCGACGGCCAAAACCACCACCGTAACGCAGGGAACCACCACGATCCACAAAGGGATTCGCAGGACTTTGGGCCGCTCATGTCGGTCTTGCCAAGTGATGAAGATGGGTTTCACAATTCCCAAACAGTAACTTTCCAGATACCTATGCAATCAATCCGCACACTATTTCTGTTGATCGGGGCCGCTTCGGCCTTCACTCCTACCCAAGTCAAAGACGATTTGGACACCCATCCATGGCGTCCCACCCCCTCGACTCCGGCCCCAAAAACCGCATTGCCCTCTGCGTCCCCTTCCAAACCGAACCCATTTGTGGTGGCCCAACCACCAACACCACAACCCGTTGTACAAGGCGGAGTGTGGCAATTGCAGCTCGCAGCGCTGTCTTCCCTAGAAGCCGCTCGATCCGAGCAAAAACGCTTGGAAAAGATTCTCGGCCCGGGAAAGGTCGAGATCCTAACCGAAGGTGCCGTAAATCGGTTGAGGTTTGGTGCCTACCCCAGCAAGGAGGCAGCAGAAGCCGGTCGCGAGGAATTGAATAAAAAAGGACTGGAAGGGTTTCCGGTCAAGAAACCCTGATCGGATCTCACCGAAGGTCGAAAAACCCGATCCGGATTGAAATCAGTGACGCCCAGAGGTTCCCCTGAGCCCCGTCGTCCGCTGCGCGAACCCGTCGTGATCGGTGTCGCGCAGGTGCACCGCAAGCGTAGCGACGCCATTTGGCATTAGCGTCTTCGACAAATTGGGGCGCGCCAATCTGGCGAAGGCTGAATTAACCTGCCAGCGATTCCAGTTCGACCAAAATCCTGTGGATTCGCTGCGGAGATGCTTGCTCAACGACACACTCCACGGCCTCGCGAATTTCGGGGTGCGCACGCCAGTCCTTCAGCTCTTGGGTGATCCAATCCAAAAGGAATGCGGGAGCACCGTTCAGTTGATCGACAAAATCGGGGATGCAATCCCACAAGTAGATCACGTCCTCAAAATCGTGGCTCCAACGGAGATCGTTTCCCCCGCGACTTCGCACCGCGACCATCTTTGTAGCCACAAACCACGGCAATGCGAAAATCCGGATCACCGTGCCACTCGGCAAACGATACTGTACCGTGTTCTCCATGCCCGACACATACCATGGATTCGTGAAACCCAAAACCTCTTGATTTGAAGGCATCACATCCACGATTGTCCCATCAAAAATCCAACGGCAGATCGGAGCGCCTTGCTGAATGTCGTTGCGAAACCCTCGGGCTCGTAAATCATCCTCCCACTGCCGCATGCCGTGGCTCTCCGCAACAGAAACCACGCAATCGACATCTGCGGTATTGCGAACCGGAGGCGCCGCAGGGTCGACTACGTAAAGCTCGACGACCGCACCACCGACGAACGCGGTTTCCCAGAGGCGATCTCCCAGCCCTCTCGCAACCGCCTCCAGGCGTTCAATGTTTAACGAGGAGGGCATAAGATTCAAACCTTTGCGAAAGGATCCGAGAGGCCAACGCGACTTCCCGCGCGCGACCGATCCGCAAGGCGTCAGTCAACGCCATGAGCTCGTGCAGGGTCGTAGAGTTTGTGACAGCTTTTGTCACACTAGGGTATAGCGGCTCGATCGCCTCACCGCGCATGCTCCCTAATTCTGACGGCCACACCACGGCACTGGCGCCCTGGAACGATTTCGCCAAGGGAGGTGCAGACCAGGCGGTGGGAATGCCGCGAACGACGCCCCCCATCTGGACCGGGAAAACCACCCGAAGTCCGTAGACCAAGAAATCGTGCAACGCCTTTGTGTTCACCCTGCGCTTGGATTCATCGAGGAGTTTTGCGTAACGCGACCTCTCCAAAGACATAGATACCTCGGCCTGACTCAGACCTACCAAAGAGGCCAGATCCTTAGCCATCCAGGATTCAATTCCCAGATCCACGATTTTGAGCAGGACCAAGCAGTCTTGGGCTTTCATCCCGTTGTGTGCACGCATAGAGAAATGGTACAAACGCGATTCGCGCTTTACAATTCACATATTGCGAATTGGTTTTGGTTTTCTGGAAATCTTGCAAACGCCATTCCTTCCGAATAGTTGGTGGGGGGGAGTGCCCTTCGATGCGCTTCGCTTACTCAGGGCAGGTTTCCCCCTTCGCCTACGCCCTGGCGACTTCTGACGTGGACATAATCTGTCGCCATGGCTTCGGCGCACCCCCTCTGCGGGGGCACCCCGTTCGCCCTGAGCTCGTCGACCGCCATATGCTCAAATTGGCTGCGGGGCACCTTTGGTGCCAAGGGCAACGCCCCGAAATGCAGCAGCGTTCTCGGAAATTCCGGCGTCTACTTTTCGGTGAATGTCTTTTCCCGAATCTGTCGCCCTTCTCGTTGGCATGTTGTTGCTTTTCTGGGTGCTTCTGGTCATTTGCCGATCGAGATCCACAAAGCACAAAATCCAGAGATACCGGGCTGCGGCGAATCTTGAACCTATGAGCACAGACACACGCTTCCAGCCCAAACCGGAATGGGTATGGAGGGAAATCATTCGGATCAAGGCAAGAATGCCGGACAAGGGATGTCGCTCTATCGCAATGGTTTTCAATCGCCTCTTTGCAAATCGCGACATGCGGGTAGGAAAGACCTTCGTCGCCATGGTCTTGCGCGAATCCAGGCGAGAAATCGAATTCGAGCGCAAGCGATGGAAAAGGAGCAAGCCCCGGCCCTTCCTTCCAAACGACGTCTGGGCAATCGACATCACTGGCATTGCCGACAGAAACCGTCAACCGCATCCGGTACTGGGTATCCTCGACCATGCTTCCCGAAGACTGATCGATCTGCGATTGCTCCAGACCAAAGCCTCCATCGCGCTGTTGCGACATCTGCTCCAGCCAATCGAGACATTCGGAAAGCCGCGCGCCCTGAGAACCGACAACGAGGCCATCTTCGTCTCGCGGCTGTTTCGCATGGGGCTGTGGATTCTGGGGATCCGCCAACAAAGAACAGAATTTCATTGGCCACTGGCAAAACGGCAGGGTGGAACGCTTCTTCGGTACGCTCAAGCAACACACCCGGCGCATGGTTTTCGACGATACCGATGCCATCGGTCTGCGCCCTGGGAGTGTTCCGATTCTGGTACGAGCGCGTGAGACCCCATCAAAACCTCAATGGGAAAACTCCTTGGGAAGCTTGGTGCGCAATGGCGGAGCCTCCCCAACGAATGCCAATCTCCTCTCCACAACAATGGACGTGGTTTGAAGAATGGGACGGCGTCTTGACGGCATTGTCCCAGAAAAGGGAGGTGGGTAGAAGGCAGAAACGGTGGAGCACCTCGACTGTCCGGCGGAACAAGCACGTTCCAAGTGACGCTTTCTGTCGTGAAAACAACAAAAAGTGATTCTCGTGGAAATTTCCGCCGGTTTCAGCCAATTAAATAACTCCCTCAAGGGGTGGTTTAATTGCTTTTCCACCGTAACCGCTCTGTAATCCGCTCTCCCTGTTCGGCGGATCGCCTTTCTACTTTGCTCGCGCTTTTTTCCACCTTGCAGGCGTGAGGTCTGCGCAATCGGCGCCCTTTGGTCTCATTCGGA
>CAIKAA010000126.1 GCA_903825275.1 uncultured Fibrobacterota bacterium
ACCGATCCAAAGGATCACCGTGAACAGGGTCCACGCGATCAAAAACCAACCAATGTCGGTGTCGCTGGCTTTGAACACGTTGAAGTTGTTGCCCAAAAAGATCAGGGCAAGCGAGATCCAAAACGCCCCGTAGGACACGAAGGCGCAGTAGCCAAAATTGTTCCCCGTGCTTTTTTCCTGGAACCCGGCGATCATTTGCGCCAAGCCCCCGAACACCAACCCCAGCCAAACGACAGGTCCGGTCCCCGCCCATCCCACGTTGTGGAATTGGAGCATGAATGTGGTGAGACCGAAGCCGGCCAAGCCGACAACGGCAGGATTTCCAGAAGTTCCGTGCGACATGAATTATTTCCCTGTTTGGGATAAGGTGTTGGATGGACAAAGGGGGGGAATAGATAGTTTATCCGATCCATTTTTCCACCTTCAAAACAATCGCGTAGGTTGATGGAATGACAGCCTAACCCATTGGCTGTCTCAACTTTGGCACCAAGGGTATCCTGCCGGTTAGGACCAATTCCAATCGATCAAACAAACCGCCGCTCGTCCTGAGGAAGCACTGCAAGTGCCGTCTCGACCGCTACGCGTTCAGTTGGAAGGCGGGGCACCCGCATGGGTTCCAAGGGCGGAAACAATGAATCAATGATCCTGTAAAATGAACGTTTGGCCAGCTTTCGCACTTGGCACCTAAAGGTGCCCTGCCGGTTTCGTGCTGCCGTAGCAGTCGAAACGGCCTGCGGCCTGGCACCATAGCCCCGCCTTGGAGTTGTACCCGTAGCAGTCCTGGGGATGAGCGGAGATCGTCCACTTTCCCACAGATGGTCACCCTAGATGAAAACCCGCTCCAGCCTCCGGCCCAGGTCGCACAGGACTTCGTAGACGATCGTGTCCAGGTTTTTGGCCAACCGGATGGCCGACAATTCCTTTTGGGGCCCGATGATCCAGACTGGATCTCCCAGATTGACCTCGGGAAGGTCGGTGACATCGACCATCATCTGGTCCATGCAAATGCGTCCGACTTGGGGGCACATGGTTCCGTTGATTTCCACCGATAGGCGATTGGAATGGCCCCGCCAAAATCCGTCGCCATACCCCAGCGGAAGGACGGCCAGTCGGGTGCGGCGCGAGGTGGTCCAGGTGCCGCCATAACTGACCGCTTGACCAGCATCCTTCCAGGAAAGGTGGCGGATGGTGGAACGCAACCGCAGGACCGGAACCAGCCCGGTTTGGGCCGTCCCCTCGGGGGGATAGCCAAACACCGCGATCCCAGGTCTCACCATCTGGAAAAAAGCTTCGGGATGCCGGAAAATTGCCGCCGAGTTCGCCGCGTGCGCCACCGGCGGACGCAAGCCACGTCGTTCCAAATCCTCGAGCAAGGCCGTAAACCGCTCGATCTGGGAAGTGGTCGCCTCCACCTCGTCGTCGGCCCGTGCAAAATGGGTGTAGATCCCTTCCCAGTCCACGCCCGGAAGCGACAAAATTTGCTCGATCAAGGACCGATCTTGGGAATCGTGCAAACCCAATCGCGCCATTCCCGTGTCGACCTTGAGATGGGCGCGCAGTTTGCGACCGGTCGAAAGGCCGTGATCCGAAAGGGATTGGGCGGCGGCCAAGTCGCACACCGTGGCGATCAGGTCGAACCGAACGTATTCCTCCAAATCATCGGGGTGGAAGGGTTCCAATACATGGATCACGCCTTCGATTCCCGAGCGCCGCAGATGGGCGCCTTCGTGGATGCGGGCCACCCCCACCCGATCGGCCCCAGCGGCCAGAACCGTCTTGGCGGTCTCCACCGCCCCGTGTCCGTATCCATCGGCCTTGACCAGAACCAGAATCAACCGGGAACCGACGATTTGGCGAATGATTTGGACATTTCCCACCAATGCGGAGCGGTCCACTTCGACCCACGACCCGCAGGCGCTCACTCTTCTTCCTCTTTTTCCTTGTCGGGATGGGCGGTTCCGGGAGGCACCAGCTTGGCGCCGTAACGGCGGGAAAGCGTCAATTCGGTCCGCACGACCAGTTCCCGCAATCGTTCTTCGGTGCGACTCACCAGCCGAAAGACCATCATGAAGAAAATGACGATGATCAGCAAGGCACCTAGAAGAATCCAGACCACCCCAGTGATCTCCTTTACGCGAACAAGAGTTCGGCGATTTGAACCGCGTTCAGGGCGGCGCCCTTGCGGATCTGATCCCCCACCACCCAAAAGTCCAAGGTATTGGCTTGGCTTTTGTCCTTGCGCATGCGCCCCACCAAAACCGGATCCTTGCCAGAAGCATCCAGCGGCATGGGCCAACGGTTGGCGCTTGGATCTTCGAGGATCTGCACTCCAGGTGCCGAACGCAGGACATCCATGGCTTCGGCCACCGAAACCTCGCGCTCGAATTCGACGTTGATCGCTTCGGAATGAGCGCGCAGAACCGGCACCCGCACGCAGGTGGCATGCACCTTGACAGATTCTGTCTCAAAGATCTTGGCGGTTTCCTTCACCATCTTCAACTCTTCCTCGTTGTACCCGAGGTCGGGAAGCCAGGGAGCGTTGTGGGGAAACACGTTGAAGGCGTAGGGAAAGGGAATCACGGTTGGCTGGAAATCCCGGCCTTCCAAAACCGCCGCGGTTTCGAGCTTGAGCTCGTCCATGGCCCGCGCGCCCGCGCCCGATGCCGCCTGGTAGGTGCAAGCGTGGACGCGTTTGACCCCAAACGCCTGGTGCAAAGGAAAGACCGGCAAGGCCATGATGATCGTGCTGCAATTGGGATTGGCAATGATGCCCCGATGATCCTTGATCCGGTGGGCATTGATTTCCGGCACAACCAAGGGGACGCCTTCGGTCATGCGAAACTTCGAGGTGTTTTCCACGACCACCGCCCCAGCCTTGACGGCGCTGGGAGCGAATTCGGCGGAAATGGATCCTCCGGCCGAGGCCAGAACCAGATCCATTCCTTCGAACGAGTTGTGGGTCAACTCCTCGACCTTGATGGACTCTCCCCGAAACGCCAAGCTGCTGCCTGCGGACCGTTTGCTGGCTAGCAAACGAAGGGACCCGATCGGAAAATTCCGTTCGGCGAGAAGAGAAAGAAGCTCGGCTCCCACCGCACCGGTGGCGCCCATGATGGCGACTTTTACGGACATAGTGGGTTAAAGATAGATGGACAAGCAGGGGAACAGGTATTTTCGAACCCGAGATGATGAACCTACGGATCGAGCCATTGCATTGCCAAACCGGTGAGCACCACATGCGTGTGGACCAAGAATTGTTTCAAGCCATGGAAACAGCTCTTCGTGCGGGAGATTCAGGCGAAGACACCATTCCCGCTTTGCGTCTCTATACCTGGCAGGTCCCCACCATCAGCTTGGGGAAAAACCAAACCCCCGAGGTGGCTTTGGCCCCCAAGTGGGAGTTGTGGCACAACCATCCCGCCGCCGACACCGATGGCCCGGCGAGCCTGGTGCATCGCCCCACCGGAGGCCGAGCCGTCTGGCATGAACAGGAATTGACCTATTGCGTGGTGTTCCCGATCCGTCACCCCCTGTTCCTTTCCGGAAGCCAAAGTCCCGAAGACGTTTTCGGGAATTGGTTGCGCACTTCTGCCGAGCGATCGGGGGTCACAAACCTTTCGCTGGAGCGGGGATCGAGCCATCGCGATCCCCTAGGACTAGGGGCGGCACCGTGTTTCGCCTCCACCAGCCGAAGCGAATTGAAGTGGCATGGCAAGAAATGGGTGGGCTCGGCGCGACGGCTGGGACAACACGCCCTTCTCCAACATGGAGCGATCCGGCTTGGGCCAGCAGGCGACAAGCTAGAGAAATGGCTGACCGGAAAGGTTTTGGAAGAGGATCGGCCTTGGCAAAGCCTTCCGACCCCCGAGGCTCTTTCCGAACAGCTTGTTTGGACGATGCTTGAAATGTTAGAATCCAACTCCAAGCTCTAGCAATCCGCCCGACCTCTCGGGCGAAACACCCGATACCAGCGACCAAAAGTTCGGCCGACCCATGGAATCAACAAAAACCTATGATTGGCACAAGATCTGCTTTAGTTAGGTTTCAACGAGACAATTCGTCTCTCTTCTAAACACTCCTTAAAAGGAAACTTTCCATGCGCAAGCTCGCCCTCCTCGCTTTCGTCACCGTCGCTTTCGTTGCTTGCAACAGCACTCCTAAGTCCGATGCTCCTGTGAAGGACACCACCGCCGTGGTCGCCGCTCCAGTTGACACCGCCAAGAAGGACACTGCCAAGATCGACACCGCCAAGAAGGTTGACACCGCCAAGAAGGTCGAAGCCAAGAAGGATTCGGCCAAGAAGAAGTAAGACTTTCGTTCCGCACACTGCGGAATGATCGGAGCCCAGGTCCTCGGACCTGGGCTTTTTTTATTTCTCCGAAAAACCCCTAAAGGTCCGCTAAAGTTGGGTCGATGAAGTGATAGCCGGGCTTACGCCTTGGCCCTCCAAAGGGTGGAGGTCACGGTTGAACATTGCCTGGTTGCCGACAAGGACGTTGGCGAGGCATTCCCATTGCACGGACTCTGACACGGAGGTTAGACACCATGCGCATTTACAACAACGTCAACTCGGTCGCGACCCAAAACGCGCTGCAAATCACCAGCGGCAACATGCAGAAGTCGCTCCAGCGACTTTCGACGGGTTTGCGGATCAATCATGCATCCGATGATGCGGCTGGTCTCTCGGTGTCGGAAGGATTGCGATCCCAAATTCGCGGCAGCCAAATGGCCCAGCGCAACGCGAATGACGGGATGGCGATGCTCCAGATCGCTGAATCGGGCACATCCCAGATCACGGATTCGCTCCAACGCATGCGAGAATTGGCCGTCCAATCCTCGAACGGAACGTATACCAATACCGATCGGGGCTACATCCACCAAGAATACAGCGCCTTGGCTTCGGAAATCACTCGCATCGCGGCCGCCACCACCTACAACGGCGTCAAGCTATTGTCGACGACTTCGAGCTTTTCGTTCCAGATCAGTTCCGCTTCGAGCGGAGCCAGCTCGACGATCAGCTTCAAACCCACCGATCTTTCCACCGGGCTTTCGTTTGGGGGCGTCAGCGTCCAATCCGGTGCCCAAGCGGCCGTCACCAAAATCGACAATCTCATGGCGTCGGTCCTCTCCATGCGTTCGAGCATCGGCGCCACCATGAACCGGCTTTCCACCTCGGTGTCGAACCTTGGAGACATGGTCACGAATCTGACCGATGCCGAAAGCCGGATCCGAGACACGGATTTTGCCAACGAATCGATGAATTTTACCCGAAACCAAATCCTCACTCAATCGGCGACCTCGATGTTGACTCAGGCAAACCAACTGCCCTCGGGGGTCCTCAACCTTCTGAGGTAACGCGAGCGGATTGCCCGGTCCAGGCCAACAGGGCCAGGCCGGGTAGGCAAGCCAAGAGCGTGAGCAAGAAAAAGACTGGCCATCCCACCGCCTGGGCCACAAATCCAGCCGGTGCTGTGAGGAGGTCGCGCCCGACGGCCATCAGGCTGGAGAGCAAGGCGAATTGGGTGGCCGAAAACCGTGGATCGCATTCGCCCATCATCCACGCGATCAAGGCCGCCGTGCCCATTCCAATGAAAAAGTTTTCCGAAATCACCGCGGCGGTCATCCATCCCAAATGATGGCCGTGAAGCGCAAGCCCCCAAAACAGCAATCCGCAAATTCCCTGCAGAATTCCAAAACTCCAAAGGGCGGGACGAACCGGCAGTCGAGCCATCAAAAGCCCACCCGAAGCGGTTCCCGCGATGGTGGCCAAAAGACCTGCGCCCCCAAGCACCGTGCCCACCTCGGTTTGCGAGAAACCCAGGTCCAGCAAGAAGGGGGTCGACATCGCTTGGACCAAATAGACGCCCCACTTGAACAAGACCACAAACCCGAGCGCGGCCAGGGCCGTTTTCCATCCGCGACGGTGGAAGTATTCGGCAAACGGACGCACCACGGCATCGTGCAAGCTCTGCGGAATCGCAGGCGGTGCCTGGGGTTCAGGGGCAAACAGCGTCGGGACCAGCAACCCGAGCTGCAACCCAGCAAGGATCAGATAGACCGTGCTCCACGACAAATGGTCGGCAAGAATCAAGGCCGCCGACCCCGTTCCCAGCAAGGCGATGCGGTAGCCCAAAACTCCGAGAGCCGCTCCTGGTCCACGCTCCTCGGGCTTGAGAAGATCCACCTTCCAAGCGTCGAACATGATGTCTTGGGAGGCGGAAAGAAACGGGATCAGCAAGGCGAGCAGAAGAATGGGAAGGCTGGCGAGCACCACCGCCGCCGTCGGGATCGAACTCAGGATCATCCCGGCGTTCCACGGATGGGTCAGCGCCTCCATCAGAGCCTTGCCGACTTTCAGCGGGACGGGAAGGGTATGGACCGGATCGGATAGGGCAAAACCCGCAATGGCCAAGGCCAATCCAACTTGGGCCAAAACAATCCACCCGCGACGCCGCCCAAGGAATGGTGGAGCAAATCGGTCCAGAAGCGGCGCCCAAAGAAACTTGAGGGAGTAAGGCAGGGCCAGCACGCTCAACAAACCGATCGTGCCAAGATCCACGCCGCCAGACTTCAGCCAAGCCTGCAGGGTTTTGGACGTCAGAAAAAGCGGAAGCCCCGAGCTGAAGCCCAATACCAGAATGGACAAAAATCGTCGTGTATTCAAAAAACTCTCCGAGGGGCGGGAAGGGCGGGGAGGCGATGGAATGGCTGGTCGATGATGGCCCATTCGTCGAGCCCCAGGTTCAGTCCAAATTCCACGCGGTGGGCGAAGGTGGGAACCGAAACGCCAAACGCGTTGAACCGGGCGAGGTCTTGACGGATTCCGTCCACTTGGTCCAAGGCCCTGGAAAATTTCAGCGACAGGTGGAACGGGTACCCGCTGTGGATGCGTCCAGCCAAACGAGTCTCCCAGGATACCGAGCGGGAAAAGTCCTCGAGCAGGTCACCCAATCCCCGATCCGTGTCGTACCAATCCCCTCGCCAAGCGCGACCGGCGTCCAACGAGAGCCCTGCGCTCCAATTGTCCAAAAACCAAATCCAAGCCGATTTGCGGATTTCCAACAAGGGAAACCGCGTGGACACTTGGAACATCGCCGTTCGGGTTCCGGTGAACGAACGCGTTTCTTTGGAGCCAATCTTGTAGGCAGGATATCCAGGGATCGAGAGCCCTTCCAAATAAAAGTCGTTGAGGGTGTCCGCATCGCTTTCCCAGGTCACGATTCCTCCCACCGACGCATCCGCCTCCAGGGTTTGTTCGCTCCACAGCGGATTGGCGATGGACTTGCGGACATCCAGCGAGGCACGCCAAAGTGTGGTCGGCACCGTCTTCACCGTGATGCTGCCATTGGCTTCTTGTTGGAACACATCCGCAAAGCTCCCCGACCGCTGCAACTTCGAATTCTCTTGGGAAATTTGGGCGCGGGCAAAGGTCCCGCGCACATCGGCCAACCGTTCGTCTCCCAGTTGTTCCTGGTCGAGATAGGTCCAAAACAGGGAAGGGCTCCAACTGGAATAGGCTGGATACCGGAAATTGTCCTCGAACAAATCGAAATCGTATCCCATTTGCGATACTTCGAAATGGAGCTTTTGGTTTTCGGTCAAGGAATAGCGGGCCCCGGCGGTCGCCGACAAAACGTGCAAGGCCCAGGGGCTCGAATAGATCACGCGATGGGTGTCGACTGCTCCTTCCTTGCTCAAGGTGTCTTCGCCGCGCAAGTTCTGGTAACCGGCTTCCAAAAAGAGGGTCGGCCAAAGGCTTCGGTTTTCCCAACCTGCCACCAGAACCTTTTCCTGGCGGGGATTGACCAATCCCGGATTCGAAAAGCCCAAATAATCGAACCCGTGGGTCAAATCCAAAAGCCCCATGAACACCAAGGTGTTCGTGCGCACCGGATCCAAAATCTGGTAGCGAGCCCCTCCCAAGACCTTCCACCGATCGCCTTCGGCCCCGAACATCGGAGGGGTGCGTTGGGCGAAGAGGATCGGCGAGAGCAGCCCGTGATTGGGAATCGGCGAGTAAGGCTGTTCGTGGGTCGCCAAGTCCCAAGTCTGCTCTTGGGGCGGGGCGATCGAGGGCTCCGCCGCCAAGGCGGTGCGTGGGGCAAAGGGATGGATGGAATCGAGGACCTGGAGAGAATAACCATCGGTGCCCCAAGCGACGAAAGCGAGGCGGCTGCCGTCGGGAGATACGGAAGGCTGGAAGGCGCCGCCCACCACCGAGGTCAACTGCTCCACGGCTCCGCCCGCCACGGGCTGGCGGTACAGGTTGAAAAT
>CAIKAA010000127.1 GCA_903825275.1 uncultured Fibrobacterota bacterium
GCCCAGGTTCGAGGTCATGATCAAGATCGTGTTGCGAAAATTGATGTCTCGGCCTTCGCCATCGCGCAATACCCCTTGGTCGAAAATTTGGTAGAACAGATTCAGGACATCTTTGTGAGCCTTTTCCATTTCGTCCAAAATGACCACCGTGTACGGATTCTTGCGCACCCCTTCGGTCAGGGTGCCGCCGTCGCCGTAGCCGACATAGCCCGCGCTCGCGCCCTTGAGTGCGGTGACGGAAATCGCATCCTGGTATTCCGACATGGAAAGGGTCACGACCGATCTCTCCCCACCGTAGAACAGATCGGCCATGGCCTTGGCCAATTCCGTCTTGCCCACACCCGAAGGTCCCGTAAGGAGGAATACGCCCTGCGGGGTTTCGGGTCGCGTGAGCCCCATGCGGCTGGAACGGATGCTTTTCGCCAGTTCTTGGATGCCCCAGGATTGGCCGATCACACGGGCATTCAGGGTGGCTTCCAACTCAAGAAGCATTTTTGCCTCATCGCGCAGCATGTTCCCGGCGGGAATTCCCGTCCACTCCTCGATGACTTGCGACAGAACTTGTCGTGTCACGTAGGCGTGTACCAGAGGAGCTTCTCCCTGGAGGACACCGAGTTCGCTCCACCATTTTTCCAGCATTTCGACCGGGGTTCCTTCGGGGGCTTCCAAGATTTCCTTGACCTTGGCGAGCTCGAGGGTCCACCGCGACTCCAGTTTGGCGACTTGTTCGCGAAGCGCCGTCAGCCGTTGGTTCAAAATGATTTTGCGGACCGGATCCACCGATCCCGGGCGCAAATCGCCGTCGCGATCCAGCGAGACAAATTCCGACTCGATGTCGCGGATTTCCTGATCCAATCGCACCAGCTCGGCAGGACGGGTGGAAAGCCCCATTTTTACGCGGGCCGCAGCCGTGTCGAGCAGATCCACTGCCTTGTCGGGTAGTTGGCGCCCGGCCACGTAGCGGTGGGAAAGATCGCAAGCGGCCTCGACGGCTTGGTGGGAAATGCGAACCCGGTGGAATTCCTCGTAGCGATTGCGCAATCCGCGCAGCATCACGGCGGCGGTGGCTGGATCGGGTTCGGGGATCACCACCTGCTGGAACCTTCGGGCGATGGCGGGATCCTTTTCGAGGTACTTGCGAAATTCACTGTGGGTGGTGGCCGCGATGCACCGCATTTCTCCGCGAGCGAGCTCGGGCTTCAACAGGTTGGCCGCGTCGTTCTTGCCCGCTTCGCCCCCCGCTCCGATCAGGGTGTGGGCCTCGTCGATGAACAAGATGACAGGAATTGGTGAGGCCTTGACTTCTTGGATCAGCCCTTTCAAACGGCTCTCGAACTCGCCGCGAACCCCCGCGCCTGCGGAGAGCAATCCCAGATCCAGCGAAAGCAAACGCACGCCTTGCAGTGCCTCGGGAACCTCTCCCAGGGCGATCTTGAGGGCCAATCCTTCGACCACCGCCGTTTTGCCGACCCCTGCTTCCCCGATGAAGATGGGGTTGTTCTTGCGGCGGCGCGACAGAATGTCAATCGCTTGACGGATTTCGTCTTCTCGGCCAAAAACCGGATCGATCTTGCCTTGGCGGGCCTGCTCGGTGAAGTCGATGGTGAATTTGGCCAAGGCAGAACCTTCCCCCTCCTTGAGGCCGGAAACCGGTTTTTTCGACGCCTGGAGAGCCCTCTCGGATTCCAGGGAGTTGTTTAGGATTTTGTCGAAATCCAAGCGCACGCGATCGATTGGCAAGTGGCGCAAGTGATCTTGAAGCGCGGCTCCAAACAGGTGCAGGGAATCACAGGAGGCCAACAGCACGGCGGCGGTGCGGATATTGTCTTGTCCCAAATTCAAACTCGATTCGCCCCAGGCGCGTTCCAGGAGTTCGATCAAGGCGGGAGAGAAAACCGGTCGCGAGGAGTTGCCCGTCTTGCAGGACCGAAGCTCGTCTTGCAAAAGCGAACGCAACGAGGAGCGATCTGCCTGGAAGTGATCCAGGATGTTGGCAATGTCTCCTTTCTCGTCCTCCACCAGCTGGGCCAACAAATGAGCGGGCGTCACTTCGTAATGGGTGCGGTGCACACAAGCTCCCACCGCCCCTTCCAGGAAACGGGTGCAAGCTGGATTGAGACGGGAGAGCAGCTTTCGCAAGTCTTTGGCGATCATGGCTGTGCCACCTAAGCGACGAGGGAATTGTTGGGACGTTGGAGAAGGTTCAGAGAGCCAGGGGAACCGGGGGCGGACTTTGGACTGGGGCGGGAGAACGATCCTGTTCCAGACCGAGAAGGAGAACTCCGCCGAGACCAACCCCCAGGATGCCTGCCGCTTTCCAGGCCGCAGGAGGGATCGTGAACTCCTTGGCTTTTCCCTCGTCGGAAAAAATGCGGAACAGGCCCGAGCTCAATGCCCGACCGATACGACCGTCGGACCAAATGCTGATTTCTTGGGTCTTTTGCCCATTTGAACCGAGAATGCGGGTGAAGGTGAATTTGAGCTGGTCCCCGACCTTTTCGACCGTTGGCACAAGGAGTTCCCGGACGGAAAGCTTTTGGGCGACTCGTTGGTAGCAGGCCTCGTCGCATCGGGAAGCGACCAATACATTCTGATCAAAAATTCGCTTGTGCGCCTCTTCGGAGCTGACCAAATCCAGCTTGGGAAATCCCGAGGCGATCTCGTAAGTGCGTTCCCAAAGTTGGCGCAAAACCGCCCGGTCTAGAATTCCCTTGGACTGGAAATCCAGAACGATCAATCCGGAAGGATCCGCGGCCCAAAGTGCCTGACCTCCCAGTAGGGTCATGAGAATGCCTAGAAATTTCACGGGAAACTCTCCTTTGTAACGTGGGTTCAGTTCGTCGCGATATAATCGTTCAAAAATTGTCGGGCCAAATCGTCGACTTCCTGCAGAAGGTCTTCTTCCCGGTATTCGCCCATTTTATAGGCATCCCAGGTCGTCGCATCCACTGGCTTGTTGTTGGAGGCGAGAACAGCCGATTGGTCCAGCCGCAGGTTCAGGTGAACGACAAAAAATCCATCATTTGACTGGATGGCATTGGCCGTCAGTTTGAGGGTGATCGATCCTTCGGGAACGATCAGAACACCGCGCGCCTTCAATCGAGATTGAATGTGGTTGATGAAGGTTTCCTGGTGTTGTTCCAATCCCCCGGTACAGATTGCTTTGACCGCAACGCCATAGGGGCGCAGGGAATACAGAGATTCTCGGCCGTAGAACACGCCAGCCTGAGACATGGCTGTCGCGGCGATCAAAAAAATCAGTACACACACGGAAGGGAGTTTGGATGACCTCATCGGCAAAGGAGAAACTAACTATTTTTTTCGGGTGATGACAAAATCTCATCATCCAATTCATCCGTCAAAAATTGCCCAGACTCTGCTTTGGGGAAGTGTTTTATTGGTTGGCTGCGGACCAAAATTTGTTCAGTTGGGAGAAAATCGCCCGGCTTACTCTCGTGAAGGAGGGCGTAATCTTGGTGCGAAACTGGTCTCGAACAGCAATCTGGACATCACCCCTCTCAAAGCGGTCGCCGATTCGTATTTGGGTGTTCCCTATCTGTGGGGCGGCACGTCCATGCAGGGCATCGACTGTTCCGCATTCACCCAATCCGTGTGGCGACGAACGTTTGGGATCGAGCTTCCACGGGTCGCCAAACAGCAAGTCTCCCTGGGAATCCCGGTCTTTAAATTTGGCCTCCGCCCCGGCGATCTGATCTTCTTCGGCGTAAATTCCGACTCCGCGTCCATCGACCATGTGGGCATCTACATGGGGAATAACCAGTTCATCAACGCCACCTCGTCTTCGGGGGTGAAATACTCCAACCTGGATGAAACCTTTTGGCTGAGCAAGTACCAATGCGCCCGCCGCATTCCCAACCTCAAACTCCTCCTGGATTCGGCCAAACGAGTCGGAATCGGAGCAGACAACCAGGCGGGAGTCCAAGCCAAACCGGCTCTACCGGACAATTACACGACCCCGTCCTTGAATCCAATTTCCCCTCCGTAACAGGCCTGCCTTACTTGGGAAACAGTTGGGCTTTTTGGAGGGTCGCATTGAGTTGAGCAAGGTCGCGCTGGATGTCTTGGAGTTGTCGTTCGAAATCGTCCATCCGCCGCTCCAGATCGGCAAGATCGGCGACGCCTTTCGGTGTCGTTTTGGGAGGATGGGATTGGGCACGCGGGGAAGCCAAGGGGCTTTGGGTCTGGGGAAGATAGCCAGCAGGATTGCTGGCGGTCGGTGACCTGGATAAAGCGACCGGTTGGACGGTGGAATTCAAATGGTATCGCGCACAAAGAATCGCCAAAGGGCTGGCCAGTTCCACAGAAGGGGCGGTTCGCAAGCGATCGATTTCCTTGTTCACCGCATCGAGCAAACTTGAGGATTTTTTGTTGACCAAGATCACGTAACGGTCTTCGGTCAGGCTCACATCGAGCAATCGGAAAGACGGATTGCGAACAGATTCTGTCAGCAAGGCCGAGCGATCGTGCACCACGGCTTCCACATCCCCCTTTTTTAGCAGGGCCAAGGCTTCGGTCGCGCTGGGGGTGATTTCAAGCTTGGCCATGGGCAGAAAGGACTCGATCAGTTTGTCGGCATTGGTTTCGGGGGTGGCGGCGACCGATCGGTCATTGAGATCGGAGAGGGTAAAGACCGATTGATTGGACTGCATGACCATGATTCCCAGTCCGGTGCGGAAATAGGGATTGGACAAGAGGAATTTTTCCTTCAATTCGGGCTGGGCTTTGACGGTTCCCAGGAGCAGGTCCACTTTGTCGGACAACAACATTTCTTCCCCATCGCGCTGGTTCGATAGGGGCTCCAGCCGAAAGCGGCAACCCATCCCCTCGGCGATCGCTGCAGCC
>CAIKAA010000128.1 GCA_903825275.1 uncultured Fibrobacterota bacterium
AGTTGGAAAATGGTCGCAGGTCTTTTCCCGGGGCGAGCTCGGCCCAAAAGAACAGACCGCTGGGCGGTAGCTCCCATCGAGCATTCGGGAAATGGCGTTCCAGCTGGATCGCAAACCCATCGCGCCTTTTCCGGTACGATTTCCTCACGGCATCCATCCGATCGCGGCGACGGGGATCGGTGAGGTCGGCGAGCACCAAAGCTTGGGAGAGTCGGTTGCTGTGGAGGTCGGCGGCTTGCTTGAGCCGCTCCAACGGGGTGCGAAACTCGGGACTGCACGCCATAAAACCCAATCGCAATCCGGGGAGGAACGATTTGGAAAACGAACCGAGAAAGATCCAGGGAGCCTTTTCAAGCCGGGCGCACAACGGTCGACCCGGAGGAAAGTCGAACCACAATTCTCCATAAGGATCGTCCTCGACGACGCACATTCCTAGTTCGTCCGCCTTGGCGGCAAACTGGATGCGAAGCTCTTCGCTCCAGTTCGAGCCAGTGGGATTGTCGCCGTTGGGGATCGCGTAAAACAGGTCCGGCCGTTCGGTTTCAAGCCAGGTGGTTAATTCATTGGCTTGTTCTGCATGAAAACGGCCCCCCCGCAAATCTGCCCCAAAGAGACGGAAGACTTGCAGGGCACTCACGTAGGTCGGGGCACGGCAGCCGACCTTTGTTCCTTCGTCCACCAGCAGCTTGGCGACAAGGTCGAGTCCCTGCTGTGAACCATGGGTAAGCAGAATCTGTTCGGCCGAACAATTTAAGCCCCGCGACCGCAGGTGCAATGCGACGGCTTGCCGGGTCGTAAGGTCTCCTTCGGTGATGCCGTACTGCTCCCAACCAACTGGCAAGACCAGTTTTTGCGGGAACGACGATTCGTCGGGCAATCCTCCAGCTAGGGAAATGATCGAGCGTCCGGCGGCGGCCGCGAGGATTTCGCGCACCGGAGAAGGCCCTAACCGTTCCATCCGTTTCGACATTCTTGCCTGCATGAGACGTTCCTTTTTTGATCCATCCCTGGAAAAGTCAATAGTGTTGACCTATTATACGTTCCATGGCTAAAAAGGTCAACGATATTGACTCAATCCGCGAGGCCGAGTTGAATGGGGCCCTCGAGCTTTTCCACTTTGCCTACCGCGAGTTCACCTCTGGTCCCGACCGAATTTTGGAGGCGAAAGGATTGCAACGTGTACATCACCGCATCCTCTACTTCGTAGGCAGAAATCCGGGAATTGCCGTGAGTGGTTTGATCGAAATCCTGGGGGTGACCAAACAAGCCCTGAATGCGCCAATGCGTCAGTTGTTGGAAATGAAATTGGTCGACATGCAGACAAATGGGGAGGATCGGCGGGTCCGCGAACTGCGCCTGACGACACAGGGAGCGAGTTTGGAATCAAGCCTTTCTGGATTGCAACGGCGCAACATGAATGCACTGTTTGCGAAAGTTGGCCCCCAGGCCGAAGAGGCTTGGCGAGCGGTCATGCAGGCGGTAGCTGGGCGTTGAACCCAGCGACGCGGCTCTTTCCAGCTTGCACACAGGGGAGGGGCTGGCGGTTAAAGCGAGGAGTGAATCTAGCGGACGGGGACACTACAAACGCCATCCGTTCCAGGGCCGATCAGAATTTGAATTTCGCCGACAAGGCTTCCATGCGTTCGGCGGCTTTGGCGACCTTTTCGACCGATCCCAGCACTTCGCGCGCTCCATTTTCCGCTTGCAAGCTCGAAGTGGCCACCTCGGTGATGGAGCGGGTGATGCCTCCCACCAGACGGGAACTGTCCGTGACGTTTTGCACGATCTCGTTGGTCGTGACGCTTTGCTCTTCGACGGCGGCGGCGATCGAGGAGACCGATCCTTCGATCCGTCCCATCACTTCGCGCACCTTTCCGATGTCCTCGACGGTGCTGTGGGTGCTGGCCTGAATCATTTCGATGCGTTTGCGGATGTCCTCGGTGGCTTCCGAAGTGCTTTTGGCCAATTCCTTGACTTCGCCTGCCACGACCGAGAAGCCTCGACCGGCTTCGCCAGCGCGCGCCGCTTCGATGCTGGCGTTCAGCGCCAACAGCTTGGTCTGTTCGGCGATCTCGACAATCACTTCCGTGACTCGGGAGATTTCCACCGACGCCGCCGACAATTCTTCCACCCTTTGGGCCGCATCCTTGGTGATCGACAAGGCCACGTTCGCGGTTTGTCGCGATCCTTCCGCGGAGCGGGCGATTTCCTGGATGCTGGCCGACATTTCTTCAGCCGCTGCCGCCACCGTTCGCACGTTGGTCGCCACCACTTCGGAACTGCCCGAGGCATCGCCGGCCTTGGTGGAAACGCTGCTTGCTTCGTGGAGCATCGTTTCACCCGTGGCTTTGAGCGAATGGGACGAGGCATTGAGTTCGACGGCAAGCGATCGTATGGTCTCCAAGCTTTCCCGAAGACCGATGGTCATCTTGCTTAGCGCCATTCCCAACCGGTCCCGCTCGGAGCGTGCCTTGTAAGTTTGGCGCAGATCGCCCATTGCCACCTTGTCGGCGATGTCGGCGGTGGCGCCGAGATACGCCTTCATGCGGTGCAGGGCATCGAAGAGGCGGCCCATCTCGTCGTTGGAGCTGGAATGCAGATCCTGGTCCAATTCGCCTTCGGCCACCGCTTCGACCATCGACAAGGCCTTTGCCAGCGGCGTGGTGATGCGGTGGCGAATCACCATGTGGAGCGCGATGACCATCAATACGTTGACTAGGCCGCAACTCAACAAGGCGACGATCCAAGCGATGGATTGTTGCCTGCTCACGCGGCGTTCGAGCTCGGCTTGAATGGCCTCGATCCGGGCGTGGCTGACCTTGATGAGAAGCCCACCTACCTCCTTCTCGACTCCCATGGACTCCTTGTCGGTCACGATCTTGCGATCGATCTGGGTCGACAGGCGAGTCGTGTCGCGAGCTTCGCGAGCCAGGGGGGATCCATCCTTTCCTTTGAAGACGACCTCGACAAAATCAGAATCCTTCATGGCCTCCCGAGCCTTCACCTGAAGGTCGGACAAATCTTGACTCATGACCGACATGACCGAGATGCGGGCCAGCAGTCCCGATACTAAGTCTGCCTTGTCCTTGAGGGACGATTCGATCGCCGCCTTTTCGCGAGCGCCAGCATCGCGCTGTGCACCCACAAAGACGTGGATGCCCAAAAGCGCCATCAGGATCAGACATCCCGTGATCGCCCCCGAGGCGATGAGCACCACTTTGGCGCCGAGATTCGAATTCTTGTACCAATCGAGAGGGTTCATGGGATGATCTCCACTTCACGAATTGGCCGTCGGTCCAAAGGTGATCGACGGCCACCTGGATTATTGGACTGGAATTTCCTTCACCGTTGCGTTGATGGCGCTTTTCTCCACCACCGCAATTGCACCGGGAAGGTCGGACGAGATCATGATGGCCACCGCAGATGATTTTTGAGTGGCTGGTGCGGTGCCTTCGCCCTTCACCTGGGC
>CAIKAA010000129.1 GCA_903825275.1 uncultured Fibrobacterota bacterium
ACCCAATACGCCGGGCGGATCCTTCGCCACTACCCTGGCAAGTCCCAGGTCCGAATCCTCGACTATGTGGATGAGGGGAGACTGCTCCAGTCGATGGCCAGGAAGCGCCGTGTGGTCTGGAAATCACTTGGTTTCCGGCCAAAGAACCCCTGAGCAATGGAATACGCCTGGATCTAGATCAGATGGGCCAAACCCGTTTGAATGTTGATCGACCATTGGAGCAACATGAGGACGTCTGCAGATTGCTCCACACCTACTGGGGCTCCGGGCACCACCTCGGATTGTGGACCCCACAACGGATCAAGTTGAAACCGATAGATGTCCTTGGCTTCCTCTTCGGTAAGGGTCCCATCACTAAATATTTCGCTGTCCTTGACTTGAAGAGGAAACTCCGAAGCGGGGAGCTGCACAAGGGCAATGATGGCGACACCCTCCTCGCGTGCAATGACTCGCATAGCCGCCAGGTGATCCCAACCAAGGGGAGCCTTCGATTGACCGACTTCGGAGGCGAGGTCGACTACCACCAATCCAACTGACTTGCCGTCCATTCGGATCCGGTGAAGTTCAGATCTGAGTCGATCAGCTGATTTGCTAACGGAATCCGAATTGACCTCCGAGAGCAGAAATGGATGCCTCATCCAGCGACCAAGACAATCAAGGGTACTTCGATTTTCCTCCAACATCACCACGCCGCGTCCCTCAAATCCCCCATAGCAAAGCGGCGGCCTTCTGGTTGGAGCGGGTAAGGTAGGTGTCGGCGTCCTCGGCAAATTCGTCATCGTAGATGAAGTCGTTGCCCGTGTTGTAGGAAGGGTCGATGTAGATGAGTTTGACCTTGCCCAAGTAGGTTTCCTGGAGGAGCTTGAGCGCATCGAGGTTTCCGCCTTCGATGAACAGGTTCTTGGTGGTATCGAAGTCCACGCTCTCTTCGCTGCAAGGTCGCAGGGCCTTGGCGATGGGTGCTTTGGCGGCCAGCATGGCTTCGCGCTTGCCCGGCCAGTCCAGGCGGTAGCGTTCATGCGGACCTTCCACGATGCGGCCAGACAATTCCTGACGCAACAAATCAAAGTCGATCCCGCGCAACAGGGTACCCTTCTCGTCGCGGGTCTCGGTGGCCACGTTTGGAAACAAGGCCAAGAGCTTTTCCACGTTTTGCGCAGAGGGATCGGGGTGTGCATCTTGAGGTGGGTCATGGGATCAGATCCTTGTGGCATCGCACGCTGGCAAAGGGGTGCAAGAACGCGTAGATTTGGTTCCTGATTGGGAATGCCCGGTCTGTGGCCGCTTCTGGGAATACTCGGGGGCGGTCATTTTTGTTCATGGCAATTCCATCCAGCCTCGCGATCCCAACCCGTTGCGCAAGTGCGGCTCGACCACTTCAAAGGCTCGATGTGGGCACTCAGGGTTCAGAACACGTCGCGCCACTGGGTATCCGATCAGATCCGCAAGCTGGATCCCTGCCACATTATCGCTTCCCGGCACGAACTCCAGAGATTCTGCCTGATATGCCGGTGGGCCAAATGCATGAATGTGCCGCCATGTGGACGCCAAATCGCGATCCTCGCGTTTGCCGCGCGCCTCGGCCACCCAGGCGGCAGCTCCACCGCCATGGCTTTCAATCCAGGCATGTACCGCCTCCACCCCCTTGCGCCAAGGCCAAATCGTAGGGATTGTCAGCTTCCAGGCCATGCTTCCTGACCAAAGCATCCTTGCGGACTGCCACGCAGAAAGCGTGATAAGGGAGGTCGGCCATCAAGCTGCCCAACTAATCGTGGAATTCCTCGCGCCACGAACGATACGAGAGGAGCGCAAACGGACCCTTGGCCTTTCGGATCTCATAGCTGTGCAGGTTGACCCCTTCGTGATCAAACCAGTTCAGCTTGAAACGTGCCAAGGACGGCACGATCCGCGTCACGTATTCCTCCCGATCGACCAAGACCAAACTCAACAGAAACAGTGGGAACTCGGGATTGATCTTGCCCAAGGAATGGTCGCCGCATTCGTCGCAGAAGACCAGCCAGCGGGACATCGTGCGTACCTCGCCGGTCATCGCAGCGGCTCACTTTCGGGTGCATCCACCAGGGTCAGAAGTCTTTGGGCGCTGGACAGGACATGACCCGCGATCAGCAGGTGGAAACCTTCCCGCGATCCGTCCAAGTTGCAGGCTTCCAGCGCGTCTTAGTAGCCCAGACGCGAGGAGGTGTCGCCAGGAATGTTTGCCAAGGGGTATCCAGCGCGCAACAGCAACAGGTTCATGCACAAGCGGGCCGTGCGACCGTTGCCGTCCACAAAGGGATGGAGGTGCGCGATCCGTTCGTGAATCTCGGCGGCCAGGACCACCGGATGCAACGCCTTTTCCCAGGCTACGAACTCCTGGAAAACCGATTCCACCAACGGGGCGACCTGCAATGGATCCGGCGGAACATGGCGGGAACCGGAGATCAAGACAGATACTGTCCTGTAGCGTCCGGCGTTCTCGTGGTCAATTCCGTGCAGGACCAGGGCGTTGAGCTGCTTGAGGATGCGTTCTGTGAACGGCTCCTGCCGACGCACCAAGTCTAATAGCAGTAACGATGCCTCGTGGTGGTTGATTGCCTCCAAATGCTCGCGCATGGACTTGCCGCCAACCGTGAGTCCCTTGTGGATGACAAGATCCGTCTCCCTAAGGGTTAGGGAATTGCCTTCGATGCGATTGCTCTCATAGGCGTATTCCACCAGCAGCGCGTCGCGTACCGAATCGCGCTCCAGTAGCCGAGCCATATCCAGCCGCTCGCGCAGATGATCGATTTCGGACAGGATGGAGTCCAACGTCATCTTGGGTTCCTCTCCCTTGCCGATCCCGAATCGACCTACGTCGTCAGAAGACATCGCGTCCCTCCGCCAAGTTCAGTAATTCCGAAAAGCTGTAAACAGAAGCCCGTCGGCCTCGGCCTTCCACCAGTTGCACACATCAGATCGCTGCGGAGACGCCCGCATCGGATGCGCGCTCGAGCAATCGGGAAACATCCCTGACCGGCGACACTCCGAAATGGCGCACGTATTCGCGGCTGAACTGCGAGGCGCTCGCGTAACCCACCTTGCGCGAAGCCATCCCTGCATCGAGCCGACCCGATAGCATCAGACGGCGGGCCTCTTGCAAGCGCAGGACTTTCTGGAACTGCAAGGGGCTCATCGAGGTCACTGATTTGAAATGCTGGTGGAAGGTTGTGCCGCTCATGTGAACCATGTTCGCGAGCGTATCGACCTCGACCGCTTGGTCGAAGTTGTCTTTGAGCCAGGATACGGCCTTCCCCACGCGCTGCAACCGAGAATTCTCCGTACCGATCTGCGCCACTCGGGCGCCCAACGGTCCACGAAGGAGGCGGATCAGGATCTCGTCCATGGCCAGCGGGGCGAGAAATTGCGCATCGGCTGGATTCGCCATCAGTCCGATCAAGCGCGAGACCGTCTCGACCATTTCCGGCTCGATGGGGGCAACCGAGATCGCGAGACCATCCACTGGACATGGGACGCCGTGGGGATGGATCCGTGTCAGAAGCTCTGTAATCCTTTGCGGATCGAGATCCATCCGGAACGACAGGTAGGGAAAGTCCCTGGATGCCCGGATCACTTTAGAGGCAACAGGAACGTCCACGGCATAAACCAGGAATCGTTTGTCGTCGTACTCGAACAGCTCTTTCTCCAGAAGCACAACCTTCGCGCCCTGAGCCACCAGGCACAATCCCGGTTTCTGTACGCCATGGTGAAGCTCTTCGCTGGCCTTGGAGATTCTGTACAGATGTAGCCCGGGAACTCGCAGCTCGAAATGCCCGTCGTGCGGAGTGAATCGCTCGATCCGTTCGGCAAGCGAGGCCATCGCAGGATTTCGCCCCGCATTTTCCAAACCGTGTTCGACGTTCATTTCAGCCTCATCGGTTCCAATCATAGCCTCAACTACGTTTTCCGTTCGTCAGCGTCCCACGAGCTTCTGCAGCGCTTCGGGATATCGCGCGCCGGACAACTCGATACTTGATGTGACGGCGTCGATTTCGAGAAGATCGTCCGGCGAGAGTTCCACCAGGGAAGCGCCCAGGTTCTCCGCAAGGCGGTGCGCCTTGGTGGTTCCGGGAATGGGCACGATCCAGGGCTTCCTTGACAAGACCCAGGCAAGAGCCAACTGGGCAAGAGTGCATTCCTTGCCCGAAGCGATCCGGTCGAGCACAGCGACCAGAACAAAGTTCGTTTTGCGGTTCTCGGGCGTGAGTCGCGGCACCGTGCTGCGAAAGTCGGCTAGGTCAAATATTGTCATCTCGTCGATCTTGCCGGTCAGGAACCCTTTTCCCAGGGGACTGAATGGAACGAATCCGATCCCCAACTCTACCAGCAAAGGAAGGATCTCCCGCTCCGGTTCGCGCCAGAAAAGCGAGTACTCGCTCTGCAACGCCGCCACAGGCTGCACCGAGTGCGCCCGACGGATCGTGTTCGCTCCAGCTTTCGACATCCCGAAGTGGCGCACCTTGCCTTCGCGGATCAGGTCCTTCACCGCACCGGCCACGTCCTCGATGGGGACTTTCGGATCCACGCGATGCTGATAAAAGATGTCGATCACATCGGTGCGCAGGCGTTGGAGCGACGCCTCGGCGACCGCTTTGACGTGTTCGGGGCGGCTGTTCGTTCCGCCTCCGATCCGCTCCCCCGGCCCCAGGTCGATGTCGAAACCGAATTTGGTCGCGATCACCGCCTGGTCGCGGAACGGGGCCAGAGCCTCGCCGACGATCTTTTCGTTCGTGAAGGGACCGTACGCATCGGCGGTGTCAAAAAACGTCACACCGGCCTCGAAGGCCGATCGCAGGAGCGCGATCGCCTCGTCCTTCCCCACCGCCGAACCATACACGGTTCCAAGACTCATGCAGCCCATCCCGATCGCCGAGACCTCGGGGCCACCGTTTCCGAGCTTGCGTCTTTGCATCGCCATTTCCCTTCAGTCATGCCGCGTTTCCACATCGGAGGCGAAGTGGCACCCTGCCTCGCCTGACGCTCGAAGTTTCGTTGTAACGGAACCAGTCTTAGACGTTTTCTGTCAACGCTTCGCGTTCCCTCACGACAGCCTCGGCTCCGGGTCGCACAATCAGGATCACCACCAGCACCAAGGCGACGGCGAGCATGCCGGTTCCCGTTGCGAGTGCCGCCGATTCTCGGCGAGCCAGCGCAAATTTCGAGTCCACTTCGCCTTGCGCGGCAATCGCTGCCACCGCCACCAGGACTCCCAATCCAAGCGAACCACCCAACTGGTGGGCAACATTGACCAAGCCCGAAGCGGCTCCTGCATCCGACGGACGGGCTCCCGAAATCCCCGCCACAGTGAGAGGGCTCAGAGTGGCACCCTGACCTGCTCCGATCAGGAGCATCGGGAGCGCGATCCTCGTGGCGTAGGAGGCATCCGCGCCCAATCTGGAGAGCCAAGCCATGCCCAGGGCGGACAAGACGAGTCCCGCTCCGAGCAAGGCGCCGTTGCCCCATCGCGCCGTCAGCCTCGGAACGGCGAGTGCCACGGCGAAGTTGACGAGGGTCATGGGAAGGAACGCAAGTCCGGCCTGGAAAGGGCTGAATCCCATCACGACTTGGAGGTACTGCGTCGTGAAGAACCAGAAGCCCATCATCGCACCCAGGAAAAGCATGCGAGCGGCGTAGGCTCCGGACCTCTCCCTGCTGGCGAACAACCTGAGCGGAACAAGAGGCTGGGAAGCACCACGTTCGTTGAAGACAAATATTGTCAGGAAGGCGAAACCTCCTCCCACGGCCAGGCGCACCACGCTGTCGCTCCAACCTGCCGAGGCCGACCGCACCAAGCCGTAGACCAAGGCCCCCATTCCAAGCGTGGAGTAGAACGCACCCCACAGATCGAAGCGCCCCGAGTGGCGGTCGGTTTCTGTCAGACTCCGCGAAGCAGCCACCACCAGAAAGGCTCCGATGGGCAGATTGACGAAGAACCCCGAGCGCCACGAGATCAGATCGGTGAGGATTCCGCCCATCACCAATCCAAGACTTGCCCCGATTCCCGCCACGGCACCGTACATGGCCACCGCTCGGGTACGGGCCGCACCTTGGAAGTTCGTGGAAAGAAGTGCCAGAGTCGACGGCGCCAAGATCGCCGCACCCGCTCCTTGCACGGCCCGAAAGCCGATGAGCCAAAGCGGCGTCGAGGACAGGCCGATCCCCAGCGAGGCGATCGCGAAGATCCAGACACCCGCCAGGAACATCTTCCGGCGCCCCAACAGATCGCCCGCCCTGGCCCCCAATAGCAGCAAACCGCCAAAGGCCAAGGTGTAGGCATTCTGCACCCACGACAAGCCTTCGGGCGAGAACCCGAGTGTCTCGCGGATTCTGGGCAACGCGGCGATCACCACCGAAATGTCTAGCACGATCATCAGGTAGCTGACCAGGATCACCACCAGCACAGCCATCGAGCCCGTCCTCGCACCCTGGTCCATTCTCGCCTCCTCGGTCACCCCCGCGAACCCCGCGAAAGCACTCTTGGAAGTCTACAGGCCTGGGCGTCTCAAGAATTGCCTGAACCTACGGATGTTTTGCGCAATCCTACGGAAAGGGATGTCATCCCCAAATCGAGGTACCGTAGGATGGGAGGCACCCCGCAATCTGAAGCGCTCCTTGCACCGGTCCCTAGCCGACACTTCGCTGGCATCCATCTCCAAAACTGCAGGCCCAAACCTACCCGAAGATTCACAAGGAGAACCCTCGGGTTCCGCCATAACCACTGCTGAGCTTCGATGGTTGCGTTAACCGATTTTTAACCAATCGGTTGTGTCAAAGTCAACGAAACCGCAGATGAATTGAAAACTCTGCAGCCCGCCCGCACCCACGACAACAGGCTCTAAAGGGGTTCGCAGGAAACCGTTGATAGACTCTTCATTTGGTTCGTGTCCGGATCACGGATCCGAACCAATCGGAAACCCGTTCCGTCTGCGTGCCCGATGAAATCAGTAAACATCGGCCTTAGCGGTCCACGGAACACAAAGAAAAACGGCCAGCATCGCTGCTAGGCCGTTTCAGAGTTGGGGTACAAGGATCGTAACCACCTGTATCCATCGGGCTTTCTGGGCAGTGTCGCCATTTTGCGCCCAGTTTTGCGCCCACTATCCAAGTCCCAGCCAGACAAGCGATCGCTAGCCTGGTGGGTGAACATGATCCTGTCAAAGATGAGGGGATAAGATAGCATGACGGTCAAATCGGAGCGCCTATGGTAAGGCAATCAAAGCAACAAGTCATCCATAAGCAGTGCCATGTAAGTAGATTTTGTTGCATGAAAGTTTGGAATGAGTGCCAAGCAATGCTCAAGGGGCACCCAAGCACCTCCCAGGAACTCACCCAAACCGGAGTTGCTCGTAGCACGCTCTCCAGATGGGTTAAAACTGGACGAATTCTTCGGCTGGCACATGGACTCTATGGGCTGCCGGATTCAGCTTACGATGAGCATCACAGCCAAGTCCTGGCGCAAGGACAAATGCCCAATGGAGTCCTTTGTCTTCTCTCGGCATTGCAGTTCCATGGGATCACCACCCAACTACCTCGTGAGGTCTGGATGGCCATCGAAGGCGGCACCCATCGCCCTCGGGTGACGGGCATCAAATTGCGAGTCTGTCGATTCACAAAAGAGGCGTACTCCTTGGGAATCGAAGTTCACCAGGTGCAGGGCGGTTCGCTTCGCGTCTATGGTGTGACCAAAACAGTGATCGACTGTTTCCGGATGCGCAACAAAATTGGGGTGGACATCGCGATCGAAGCACTTCGGGATGCCCTGCGAGTGAAGAAGACCACGATTGGAGAGCTGGAAAGCACGGCAGCCCGACTGCGCTCACGCACGATCCTTCGCCCCTACCTGGAAATGGCGGCTGCTTCATGAACAAGGCTCATTCGGTTTCGGCACGTCTCCTTCAAATTGCCAAAGCACGCGAGGAGGACTTTCATTTTATTCTTGTCCGCTACGGCTCCGAGCGGCTCTTGTATCGCATTGGAGAGAACCCTCTTTTGGGTACGTTCCTTTTGAAAGGTGCCTCGTTGTTCTTGGTCTGGGAAGGAACTTGGTTCCGAACGACCCGCGACATCGACCTGTTGGGATTTGGCAACCCTGACATGGAGCACGTAAAGCAGTGCTTGCGAAATTCGGCGAAAGCGGCCAGTCAATTCGGGGCAAAGCGGCCGGGTCCCCTGGTGGTCTGAGAGTCTCCAGGGGACAAGGTAATTAGTCGGCCGGATTGGCCCGAATTTGGCCCCTTCTGGACGTTCCCTTTAGT
>CAIKAA010000130.1 GCA_903825275.1 uncultured Fibrobacterota bacterium
CGACGTGTTCTGCGCCGGGGTCAAGGAAAAGTTCGTGATCCAGAAGATGGGCGTGCCTTGCAAGCAGCTCCACAACTACGACGCCGGCGGTCCCTACAACGCCTTCCGCGGCGCGGTGAACTTTTACAGGGACATCGACCGCATGGTCAACAGCCCGGTCTGGAAATTGACCAAGGCACCCTGGGAGGTGGAAGCCGAAGTCGTCGAAGAACCGGTCCTGGCCTAACAACATTCCGCTCGGTCCTGAGGAGGAGGCCTGGCCTCCGTCCCTCAGAGCCGAGCCAAAAGACAAGTCAAGCATTCCGAAGGCCTGGGGACTCTCTCCTCCCGCCCTTCGAAGATCCATCCGGTTCACGTTGCACCTCCTTCGAGACGCCCAATCCATGGGCTCCGTTGCAGGAGCAAAGACGGATGGTCCTCCTGGACGAACAGAGAGAGTCACACCAAAAAACTTGGAGACAGAAAATGACTCTTCTCAGACACACCCACGCCGGCGAGGTCAAGGACCGCGAAGCCTTGGTCATCAACCCTGCCAAAACCTGTCAGCCCATCGGGGCCATGTACGCAGCGCTTGGCATCCACGGTTGCCTGCCCCACAGCCACGGCTCGCAGGGCTGCTGCTCGTACCACCGCAGCACGCTGACTCGCCATTACAAGGATCCGGTGATGGCCTCCACCTCGTCGTTCACCGAAGGCACCGCGGTGTTCGGCGGCCAGGCCAACCTGCTCACGGCGATCCAGACCATCTTCTCGGTCTACGACCCCAAGATCATCGCGATCCACACGACGTGCCTTTCCGAGACCATCGGCGACGACATGGTGCAGATCAGCAAAAAGGCCTTCGACGAAGGCAAGGTCCCCGACGGAAAGCTGATCATCTACGCCAATACGCCCAGCTACGTGGGAACCCACGTGACCGGCTATGCCAACATGCTCAAGGGCATTGTTCGCGGGCTTTGCAAATCCAGTGGAACCAAGGGCGAACACGCGGCCATCCTTCCTGGCTGGGTCGAACCCTCCGACATGCGGGAAATCAAGCGCCTGCTCAAGGTGATGGGCGTTCCCTACGTGATGTTCCCCGACACCGACGGTGTGTTCGACGCGCCGATGACCGGCAAGCACGTCTTCTACCCCAAAGGGGGAACCAAGATCGAGGACATCGCCACCGGTGGGGATGCCAAGCACAGTTTCGCGCTGGGTCGGGTGGCTGCGGCGTTGGGTTCCGAGGAACTGCAAAAGCAGTGCGAGGTGGAAGGCGATGTGCTTGACTTGCCCATCGGCATCGCCGCCACCGACCGATTCATCGAGGCTTTGCGCAAGGTGTACGGTTTCGCGGTCCCCGAATCGATCACCGACGAACGCGGCAAGCTGGTGGATCTTCTCTCGGACATGGAACAGTATTTGTGGGGCAAGAAGGTCGCGATCTTCGGCGATCCCGACCAGCTCATCGCCCTCACCGAATTTCTGGGAACCATGGGCATGGTCGTGCGCCACATCGTGACCGGCACCGAAGGCAACTACATCCGCGACCGGCTGGCGGAAATCAATCCCGACGCCAACATCAAGACGGGCGGAGACATGTACACGCTGCACCAGTGGATGAAAAACGAGCCGGTGGATTTGTTGATCGGCAACACCTATGGCAAATACATCGCTCGCGACGAAGACGTTCCCTTCCTGCGCAGCGGATTTCCCATCATCGACCGCCAAGGTCACCAGCACTTCCCCACCGTGGGCTACATGGGCGGCATCCGCCTGGTCGAGCAGATCTTGAATCTTCTGATGGACCGCATCGACCGCGACGTGGAAGAACACAAGATGGAACTCCAGATGTAAGTCATTTTCTGTCAACAAAGGGGGGACGTCTCCCCCTGGCCTACGCCCCAAGCGTTGCTCAAAACGGAGTTTGGGGCTCCGGCCACCCCCTCTGCGGGGGAACAATCCCCCGCAACGCCCCCTGATGCGCCTTGCGCCAACGGGAGCAACATTTTTGACACAAAACGTCAACAACGAATACCGGGAGGAATCCATGGAAAAGCCAGACAAACAAATCTTCGTGTGCGCAAGCTTCCGGGTCAGCGGAGATGCCCAGGGAGCCTGCAGAAAAAAGGGAGCCGTCGACCTGCTGGGATATTTGGAAAGCGAGCTTTCCGACCGCGGCATGGACGGCGTGACGGTTTCGAGCACGGCATGCCTCAAGGCTTGCGATCGCGGTCCCATCATGATCGTCCATCCCGACAATGCCTGGTATGGAAAGGTCAACGAAGAAGCCATCGACCAGATCTTGGAGGCCATGCAAGAAGGCAAGACCTGCCCGGAACTCGAGCTGACCTAAGGCATGGAAGGAGAAGAATGGGAAGTGTGTTTGGATCTTAGAATCTGAACGACGAACTTGAGGGGGAGGGGTTGGGGTGGAATTACATCGGGCCGAAGATTCCCCGCCTGGAACCAAAACCCCTCCCTCCAAGCTGGATGGATAAAACCCGATTGCAAGAACGCCCCCTTCTGGGGCGTTTTTTGTGTTGGGAATCTGGGGGATGGATGAACGCATTCCCCATTTGGCTCAACCATGAATGTTCAGTCCTCCAAGAAACATCCGACATTTTTTGACAACACAAAAAAACCCGCCTGGAAGGCGGGCTGAAGTTCAAGTCCACCGTTCGGCGGACGTCCTATCCAAAACCTCAGATCAGTAGGTGAACCAGCTGGTCTGGAACAATCCCGTTCCTGGCCGGTACGAGATCAGGGCGCTCATGCCGCTCCCCTCTTGGTCGGCGAGCACCGCTTGGTCGGAGCCACTGTAATCGAATCCGCCGATTCCCCCAAAGCAGCACTGGTAGTTGTGATCGACGCCGTTGGTATTGCTCCAATGGTAGACGAACGTTCCGGCCGAGGTGCCACGGGCGACCCAAACCACACCGGTCCCTGGGTGGAACATGAAGAGGTCGGCCTTGCCGTCGCCATTCACGTCCCCGACAGTGGCCACGTCCATTCCCATGCCCATCCCGAAGCCGCCGAATCCCACGGTGCCCGATTGGCTGGCCACAAAGGTTCCGTTGCCGTTGGACTTGACTACCCAGGCCTTGCCGGTCCCCGGGCGATAGAGAATGAGGTCATCAAATTTGTCCCCGTTCACGTCGCCGACCAAAACCCTGTCTCCCCCTTGGAAATCGTAGCCGGCGATGCCGGTTGTGTCACTATGGAATACGGTCGTGTAGGTTCCGTTCCCCAAGGACTGGAGCATCGACACCGCCCCGCCCCCAACCGATTTGGGTCCTGAGCGGTAGAGCATCAAATCCTTCTTCTTGTCCCCATTGAAATCCAAACTGACAATCTTATCGACGGAATTTCTAAGGTTGAATCCATTGATCCCGGTGGTGCTCGCAAAGACCGAGGTAAAGGTGCCATTCCCGTTGGAGTGGGCGATGCGGATCACACCGGTGCCGGGGCGGTACAGCACAAGGTCGTCCTTGCCATCGCCGTCATAATCTGTCACCAAAATCTGGTCGGCAGAGTTCTTGAAGTCAAAGCCAGCGATTCCGGCATAGTCGATCTTGATGGTCTTAAAGGTGCCATCGCCGTTGCCCTGAAAAATTCCCGAGTAACCCAAGCCGGGGTTGGCCAAGATCAAATCCCCTTTGCCGTCGCCGTTGAAGTCGCAGGGAATGATCAAGTTGATGGGGTCCTGGTATCCGTTGATTCCTGATTCGGATTGGGTGTAGACCGACTGGTACCCATTTTCGCCAAGGCTTTTGAAGATCGACAACTTGTCCAGACCCGCTCGATACACGATCAAGCTCTTCTTGCCCGAGCCGTCCAGATTGAAGGGCAGGATGCGGTCGGTGGTCCTCAGCAGATCGTAGGCGTACAAAGGATTGTCGGCGCCAACCCCTTGGGTACTGTAGGAGTAATTCACCGGTTCGGATCCGATGACGGGTGATCCCGTCATGACATAGGTGTAATATTTTTGGACAAGTCCATAGGAGATCCATCCGTAGCCCCCGAGTCCCCAACCGGTACTCCAGGAATTCAAAAATTTGAAGGCTTGCTTGGCATCGTCATATCCGACCAAGGTGATTGCATGTCCGCCCCGTGAAGTCCCGATCTGCACATCGTAAATGGGGTTTGCGGCGCTGATATTGTCGAAATCGGGATAAACATCGATTCCGATGACAACGGCCTTGCCCGCAGACAGATAGGTCTTTACTTGGGTGACGTTGTTGGATGGAATCATGGACCAGGATCCGCCGCGGTAATGGGCTGCGTCCTTGGAAGCATAAGCTGGCAGTGCTGCCGTGTAGGCGTACAGAGCGCCACTGTAAGGGACTTCGGCAAGGGTCGTCCCGCCGCTGTCACGAAGCAAGTTGAAGGTGGTCGAGAAATACGAGCCTCCTCCATCCGATGAATTGTCGTAATGGGTGTGCTTGTAGATCCAAGCCGGGCTGAATTGGTGCCCAGTGATGCCCGTTGAGCCCCATCCGAGTTGCACGCCAATTTGCTGGGAAAGGAGGGCATAACCCACCGCCCAGGACACACAACTCCCCAGGTTTCCTTGATCTCCTGGAGGTGGGAATTGAGCAGAAAGATCGACCGAAGTGGGGAGAGTCCCCTTCAGGATCATGGGAGCAACCTGCAAGGTTTTATCCAGGGGGTTGAAGCGAAGACCGGTTGGGTGCAATTGGGCTGAAGCGGTCGATGCCAAGCCCAGGGTGGCAGCGGAAAGGATGGCAAGTTTGCCAATTTTTGTCACATTGCCACTAGATGGAATCGGATACATAGGTATTTCCTTAAATGGAGTATCGTGTTGATTGTATGGATCCTGACGGGCATTGAGTAGCAACTCCAGGACGGACTAAACATATGGCACAATTAAATAAGGTCAATGATTTATTTACGAAAAATACACCCAATATGCGATCCGGTGATCACCATTATTTTTACTGCGAGCAATCTTTTGAGTTGATATGAAATCGCACCAAAAAGTTGGTTTCTCCTATTTTTTCGTAAGATCGCACGGAGAAAGGCGATGATTTCCGACATTCAACCAACGGTCAATTTCCGTCCGGCAACGATCCGCTCGACGAAATTGACAAGGCACCTTTTGACAGAAACGGATCTGTCACTCGATTTGACACCCTATGGCCCGGATTCTGGAGCAATGGCTTCATTATTTGCTTGGCATGGACCTTGATCCTCTCTTTCGTCGTGACCCTGTTTTGGGGCCACCCAGCGTCGGAGGAACAACCATGGGCACGGGGGGAATTTCGGTTTTTGCCGAACGAAAGAACCAGATCCTCGTCGCGGGTACCGCCGGGGAAACGATTCAATGCGACAGGCCGAGTCTTGCCGGAGCCGTCAGCCAGCGGGCCTGCGTGTTCTGCGGGGCTCGCGTGGTCCTGTACCCCATCGCCGATGCGCTGCACCTGGTGCACGGACCGATCGGGTGCGCCGCCTACACCTGGGACATCCGGGGCGCGCTTTCCAGCGGCCCCGAACTGCACCGCCAATCGTTTTCCACCGACATGCGGGAACGCGAAGTCATATTCGGCGGCGAGAAGAAACTGGAACAGTCGCTGTTGGAATTGATCGAGAAGTACCAGCCCAAAGGAGCCTTCGTCTATTCCACCTGCGTCGCCGGGGTGATCGGCGATGATATCGACGGAATCTGTCGCAAGGTGGAAAAGGTCGTCGGGATTCCGGTGATCGCCGTCCAATCCGAAGGGTTCAAGGGAAACAAGCGCGCCGGGTACAGTGCCGCCTGCAAGGCTCTTGATCGGTTGGTGGGAACGGGAGACACCACCGGAATCAGCCCCCTGTCCATCAACATCCTGGGCGACTTCAACTTGGCCGGAGAGATCTGGCTGATCCGCAGCTATTACGAGAAGATGGGCCTTCAGGTGGTCGCCAACGTGACCGGCGACGGCCGCATCGACGACATCCGCCGTTCCCACGGAGCGGCTTTGAACGTCGTCCAATGCTCGGGGGCCACCATGGAATTGGCCCGCTACATGAAAGAGCAGCACAACGTGCCCTTTCTGCGGGTCTCCTACTTCGGGATCGAGGATATGGCCGAATCCCTGTATTCGGTCGCCCGCCATTTCCAGGATGTGGACTGGAAGGTCATGGAGCGGGCACGACAAATCGTGTCGCAGGAATTGAAGGATCTAGTTCCGGAAATGAAGGCTTTGAAGAAGCGCCTTCAGGGCAAGACCGCCGCGGTCTACGTGGGCGGAGCCTTCAAGGCGTTCTCGCTGATCAAGGCATTCCGTCATCTGGGAATGCGGGTCACCCTGGTCGGGTCCCAAACCGGAACGGAAGAAGACTACCGCGAGATTCAGCAGGTCTGCGATCCCGGAACGGTGATCGTCGACGATGCCAACCCGCTGGAGCTGGGTGCGTTCTTGAAGGACAACGACGTGGACATCTTGGTGGGGGGCGTGAAGGAACGGCCCATCGCCTACAAGCTGGGACTTGGTTTCTGCGACCACAACCACGAACGCAAGCTGGCGCTGGAAGGTTTTTTGGGCATGCGCAATTTCGCCCGCGAAGTCGCGGCAACCGTGGAAAGTCCGGTGTGGAAATTCGTTCCTCGCCGAATTGGTCGCACCACTGCGGGAACCGCCTTGTCCACGGAAAGAAAGGAGCCCTGAAATGGTCCCGTCCGAATCCACCAAGCCTCGGCAAAACTGGGTGTCCACCGCCAATCCCTGTCACCAATGTCGCCCCCTGGGCGCCATGGTCGCCTTTCAGGGGATCGAGGGATGCGTGCCCTTCCTGCACGGATCCCAAGGGTGCGCGACTTACATGCGCCGCTACTTGATCAGCCACTTCCGTGAACCGGTGGACATCGCCTCGTCGAGCGTTTCCGAAAAGGAGGCAGTGTGGGGAGGCGGCCCCGCCCTGCGCACCGGATTGCGAAACGTTTCGGAAAAGTACGGAGCCACCCTCGTGGGTGTGGCCACCACTTGCCTCACCGAAACCACCGGCGAAGATTTGGGAATGTTGTTGCACGAATGGCGCAAGGAGATTGCCGAAAACCCGCTTACGGTTCGGGAACCAAAAATTGTCACCACCCCTTGCCCCAGCTACGACGGAACCCATATGGATGGTTTCCACGCGGCGGTGCGATCTCTGACCGAACAATGCGCCCAAACGACCGCGCCCCATGGCAAAGTCGCCGTGTTCCCGGGCTTTGTCTCGCCCGCCGATCTGCGACACCTGCGCGAAATTTTTGCCGCCTTCGAATTGAACCCCACCTTGGTGCCCGACTATGCCGACCGGCTGGATGGGCCCGCCCTGGCCGAAGCAGGTTCCATTACGGAAGGGGGAACCACGGCCGAGGAATTGGCTTCCTTGCCTGGGAGCACGGCAGCCATCCAGATGGGAAAAACCCTTACCGATTCATTGTCGGGAGCGGCGTATTTGGAAAGCCAATGGCAAGTGCCGCGCCGCATTTTGGGGCTTCCCATCGGGCTTCGCGAAACCGATGCCTTGTTCGCCCTTCTGGAGGAACTGTCGGGACGTGAAACGCCACGCGCCTGGCAAGCCGAACGCGGCCGCTTGATCGATGGTTTCGTGGATGCCCACAAATATCTTTCGGGACGGACCGCCGTGGTGTTTGGCGATGAAGATTTGGCCATCGGCTTGGTGGCATTCTTGACCGAAATCGGCTTGAAAACGACCTTGGTGGTATCGGGTGGCAAAAGCGGAAAGCTTGCCCAGGGAGTGGAACGGGTCACCCAGTCCTTTTTGGAAAATCCTCCGCGGATCCTTTCCGACGCCGATTTCCGCGACATGGAAGATTGTTTGGAAAGCCAAACGGCCGACCTGTTCATTGGGCATTCCAAGGGATACAAATTGACCCGTCGCAGAGACGTTCCGTTGGTGCGGGTGGGTTTTCCTTTGCACGACCGGTTTGGGGGCCAGCGCATTCTGCACCTGGGGTGGCGCGGTGCCCTAAGTCTTCTCGACACCATCGTGAACGCGGTCCTGGAAAAACGCCAAGACGATTCGCCGGTGGGCTACTCGTATCTCTGATCCGTTGTTGATCTTCCCAGTGGGACCTCCCCAACCACTGGACCAAACCTGAATAGACAGTTTTTGTCCTCTCAACCCAAGGAGTCCCATCATGGTCGCCACAAGGTTACCCGTCGAAAAACACCCCTGTTTTAGCGAAACCAAAAGCCATGAATGGGGACGGATCCATCTTCCCATCGCCCCCAAATGCAACATCCAGTGTTCCTACTGCTCGCGCAAGACCGACTGTCCCAACGAGAGCCGACCAGGGGTTTCCAGCCGCGTCCTGAACGCGCGGGAAGCGACCCTTTACCTGCACCGCGCCTTGGCCGCCGAGCCCCGGATCGCGGTGTGCGGGATCGCGGGACCGGGCGACCCCTTTGCCAACACCGAGACGACGTTGGAAACCCTGGAGTCGATCCGCGACACCGCCCCCGAAATGCTGTTGTGCGTGTCGTCCAACGGCTTGGGCTTGACCGAGGAAATCGCCAATGACCTGGCCCGGTTGCGGGTCTCGCACGTGACGATCACGATCAACGCCGTCGACCCCGCCATTGGCGCCAAGATCTACGCCTGGGTGCGCGACGGCAAGAAGACCTACCGCGGCGAAGAGGGAGCCAAGCTCTTGATGGAACGTCAATTGGACGCCATCGCGATGCTCAAGGGGCGCGGGATCGAAGTCAAGATCAACACCGTGGTGGTGACTGGGGTGAACGACCATCATGTGGAAGAAATCGCCCGGGTTGTCTCGGGATTGGGCGCCGACGTCCACAACCTGATTCCCATGACTCCCGCTCCCGGTTCCCTTTTCGAGGATTACACCGAACCAGACGCCAACACGATGCACCGCGCTCGCCGGGGTTCGGGCAAGTACATGAAGCAAATGTTGCATTGCCAGCGCTGCCGCGCCGATGCGGTCGGGTTGATCCGCGAGGACCGTTCGAAGGAATTCGCGGTGTTGATGGACGAGGCTCGCGAGGAAGCCGCATTAAGCCGCCCCTACGTGGCGGTCGCCACCCAAGAAGGCGTGCTGGTGAACCAACATTTGGGCGTGGCCAACCGTCTGCAAATTTGGGAGCGGTACGAGGATGGCTACCGGATGGCGGGAGAACGCCCCTGTCCATCACCGGGTGCGGGGTCCTCGCGATGGGAGGAACTGGGCGAGTTGGTTGGTGATTGTCGGGCGATTTTGGTCTCGGCGGCCGGAGACGCGCCGCGCAAGGCCTTGGAAAAGCGCGGCGTGGCCGTTTGCGAAATGGAAGGTTTGATCGAAGACGCTCTGGAGACGGTGTTCGGCGGCAAGGAATTGCTTCAACTCCGTGCCCGGCGCAATGGCTTGGGAAGCGCTTGCGGATGCGGCAAGATCCGCGAACCGGGGACGGGTTGCGGGTAAAATCGGCCAGCCTCCGTCGGGGTGCCTCAGGGAGCGGTGAGGAAGCCCGCGCCGGTTCCCGTCGGACCGGAGAGCAGGATGCCGCGCCGTGGCCCACCCCGCGGAAAAGCGCCTCGGAGCGCGGAAGCTTGGCGGTGGTGTTTGTGGTCTGCCCGAACTTCGCCGCGACGATCGTTCCCCCGTACCCCACCGCCACCAAGGTTCCCTCTCCGTAGGCCACGGAGCGAAGACTCGAGCCCGTGATGGACGGGATCCCTGTCCAGGAAGCACCGTCCTTGGTGGTCACCGCGCTGCCGGAACTGCCCACGGCCACGAAGCAGTTTCCGCCCATACCAGTCCGAGCCTGTTCATCGAAGTGCCGCGACTCCAGGTCGCGCCTCCGCCCCGACTCTTGAAGATCCCCCCCTGACCGGAAAGGGCCACTCCCACCG
>CAIKAA010000131.1 GCA_903825275.1 uncultured Fibrobacterota bacterium
GGGTGGAGCCGACTTCACCCATCTCCTGTATTCGGAGTACTTGGTGTACGACCCCAAAGACCCGTTTTGGAGGGAACGAGATCGGTTCTTCCTCGATCCGGGGCACATGAGCGCCATGCTCTACGCGACTTTGGCGATCACCGGTCGGTACACCACCGAAGACCTCGCCGCCTTCCGGCAATGGGGCTCGCACACTCCCGGTCACCCCGAGCACGATGTGGCCCATGGCGTGGAAAACACGTCGGGTCCGTTGGGGCAGGGACACGTCTTTGGGGTTGGCGCCGCCGTGGCCGAACGGTTTTTGGCAGCGCGGTTCGGAGAGTGGCTTTCCCACAAGACCTGGGTCTACATCTCGGATGGCGGGATCGAAGAGGAGATTTCCCAGGGTGCGGGACGAATCGCCGGCCACTTGGGACTCTCCAACTTGGTGATGTTCTACGATGCCAATGGCGTCCAGCTTTCGCACAAGGTTTCCGACACCATGAGCGAAGACACCGCCGCCAAGTATCGCGCCTGGGGTTGGGTCGTCCACGAGGTGAATGGCAACGATTTTTCCGAGCTGCGCAAGGCTTTGGATCTGGCCATGGTGGAAACCGCCGGCCCCACGCTGATCATCGGCCACACCGTGATGGGCAAAGGGGCCAAGCGCGCCGACGGCTCGGTTTGGGAAGGCGATGTCAAGCAACACGGAGCTCCGTTTGGCAAAGACGCCACCGACGCCACCGTGAAATCCTTGGGCGGCGATCCCGCGAACCCGTTCGTGATCTTGCCCGAGGTGTTGGAAGGCGTCGCCCTTCGCCAGAAAGAATTGACGGAAATTGTCAGCAAGCGACGCGCGACCAAGGCCGATTGGGCCAAGGCAAATCCGGATCTGGCCGCCAGCTACGAGAAGTATTTCGAAGCCAACGGATTTGGCATCGATTGGGATGCCATCTCCTTCACACCCGGCATGGCCTCGCGAAATTCTTCGGCCAAAGTGATGGAAGCCATCGCCCAGCAGGTGCCCAATTTTGTCATGATGTCGGCCGACCTGGCCGATGCCGACAAGACCGAAGCCTTTTTGAAGAAGACCACCATCTTCCGGCGCGGCGACTTTCGCGGACAATTTCTGCAAGCCGGTGTTTGTGAACTGACCATGGCCGCCTTGGCCGTGGGCATGACCTTGCACGGCGGCGTGCGCGCCGGTTGCGCGACCTTCTTCGCCTTCTCGGACTACATGAAGCCGGTGATCCGCTTGGCCGCCTTGCAGGAGCTCCCCGTCATCTTCTTGTGGACCCACGACAGTTTCCGGGTGGGCGAAGATGGTCCCACCCACCAACCCATCGAGCACGAAGCCCAGCTTCGCTTGCTGGAACAGGTGCGCAACTTTTCGGGAAAAATTTCCCTCTTGGCCCTACGGCCTGGAGATTCCGAAGAAGTGCGGGTGGCCTGGAAGATGGCGATGGAAAACACCTCGAGCCCGACCGGCATGGTTTTCAGTCGCCAAGATTTGGTCGACTCGATTCCCGACCAGGGCGATCGCAAGACCAACGCCCAGCTCGCCCATCGCGGCGGCTATGTCGTTTCTGGGGAATCCGCTCCTCGGATGGTGATTCTGGCCAATGGCTCGGAGTTGGGGCTGGCACATCTTTCGGCGGTGAAGTTGCGCGAGCAAGGCATCGCGACGCGGGTGGTCAGCATTCCCTCGGTGGGATTGTTCTTGGAACAAGACTCGACTTACCGAAACTCGGTCTTGCCGTTCGGCTTGCCGATTTTGGCCATCACCGCAGGGCTGGCCTCGGTCTTTCGGGGTTTGGAAGGGCCGTTGGGCGACGTGATCTGTCTGGAACGGTTTGGGGCCAGCGCCAACTTCAAGGTGCTCGACGAAAAGTTTGGCTACACGCCAGAGGTGGTGGTTCAACGGGCCAAAACCTTGCTGGACTCGCTTCCCGAGCGAGCCCTTGGCATGCGAAAGCTGTTGGAAATCATCGGATAACGCACAATTCCTGGCGCGGACTGAAAATGACGCGCCGGGTTTTGGCTTTGGAAGCATTTTGAAGGACCTATGCGTCGTCCAAAATTGATTTGGGCTGGAGTGGTCCTGGCCGTTTGGTTTGTCTTCGGATGCGCCGGAAAACAGCCTTCCCTGCCTGCGCCATCCTCCCCGACCGAAAACTCTGGCCCTGCCAAAGCTTCTGATTCCCTGCCAAGCCAAGAAGTGACCGCTCCGGTTGCCGAACCGGTGGTCTTGACTCCCGATTCGCTTGGCCCCCAACCCCGTCCCTTCGTGGTGGTCGAGAACAACAACTTCAAATCGGTGCGGACCCGTTTGATTCCTCGGGTCATGGGACGCGGCTGGACCCTGTCGGTCAACAAATCCGACAGCATCGAATTCTTGCGCAATGCCGATGCCGCGGTGACTGCCTTTCTGTTCCATTGCCCACCCGTTCCGGCGGCTCGGATCCGGCTGCGTTTCCGGCTGCAGCAAGTCAAAGACGGCGTCAAAATCGTGAGCACCGCTCATCTGGTCGGGACGTCTGTCTATCCCTATCGCCCCGTGTTGAAGGTTTTGGAAGACAACCTTGCCGAGTTGCGCACCGACCTGATGAACAGCCCTTCCACCTTGGATCCGCTGGAACCGGTGCCCACCAAAAAGAAGAAATAGGTTCGGAAACTCTCTAGATCGGTTCGATCCCGCGAACTCGGGCTACCTTTGTTTGGCTATGAGCAACGTTTACGGACGCATGTTGCGTGTTTCAACGTTCGGCGAGAGCCATGGACCCGCCGTCGGTTGCGTGGTCGACGGATTGCCTTCCGGGATTCGCGTGGATCTCGATGCCATCCAACGTGATCTGGATCGCCGTCGGCCAGGCCAAAACAAACTGACGACCCAGCGCAAGGAAGCCGATCAGGTCCAGATCTTGTCGGGGACTTTCCAGGGCTTTACCACCGGGACTCCGGTATGCATGCTGGTCCAAAATACCGACCAGCGATCGGGAGATTATTCCGAAATGGAGAGGCTGTACCGGCCTTCCCACGCCGATCGCGCTTACGACCTCAAGTACGGCTTTCGCGACCATCGCGGAGGAGGGCGGTCCAGCGTTCGGGAAAGCATCGCTCGGGTCGCGGCGGGCGCCTTGGCCAAACAAATTCTGACCGACCTGTTTGGCACCCGCATCCTGGCTTGGGTCCAATCGGTGGAAACGATCGATGCCAACGTGAGCGATCCTTCCTCGGTGACCCTAGAACAAGTGGAAGCAAGCCTCGTTCGTTGCCCCGATCCCGCCAGCAGCAGCGCGATGGAGGCCGCCATCTTCAAAGCCCGCAGCGAAGGGGATTCTGTGGGGGGAATCGTGCGGCTGTGGGTGGACAAAGCCCCGCTGGGCATTGGGGAACCCGTGTTTGATCGCTTGGAAGCCGAACTCGCCAAGGCGATGCTTTCGATTCCTGCCACCAAAGGGTTCGAGATCGGCTCGGGCTTTTCCGGAACGCGTCTTCGCGGCTCGGTCCACAACGACCCTTTGGCCATTTTGGGCGGCAAAGTTCGGCAGACAAAAAATGACTCCGGCGGCATCCAAGGCGGCATCTCGGTGGGAGAACCCATCGACTGTCGGGTGGCGTTCAAACCGACCGCCACCATTGCCAGCTCCCAAGACACCGTCGATATCCTGGGGCAACCGGCCAAGTTGTTGGCTCGGGGACGCCACGATCCCTGTGTGGTTTCGCGCGCGGTCCCCATTGTGGAAGCCATGGCTGCTCTGGTCTTGGCCGACATGTATTTGGTCCACCGTTCGCGATCTGGGTTGTATCCGGTCCCCCACTTTGAGGCGACCCCATGAGTCTTCCGCTGCGCGTCGCCCTTTGCCAACACCAAGCTTCCGACGATCCCGAAATTTGTTGGGCGCGCTTTCGGGACCAAGCCTACGAGGCCGCTCGAAATGGGGCGACCCTTTTGGTGACCCAGGAATTGTTCATGGGTCCGTATTTCTGCCAGGGGCAGGAAGTGCGCCCTTTCGATCGCGCCGAAACCATCCCGGGGCCGACCACGAACCGCTTGCAGGAATTGGCGAGCGAACTGGGGTGCGTGATCGTTGGATCGCTGTTCGAAAAGCGTGCTTCGGGCCTTTACCACAACACCGCGGTGGTCTGCGACTCTGACGGAAGCTTGGTCGGGATCTACCGGAAGATGCATATCCCCCAAGATCCGGGTTTCGACGAAAAGTTTTACTTCACCCCCGGCGATTTGGGATTCCAGGCCTTCGACACCGCCGTGGGCAGGATCGGAGTCCTGATTTGCTGGGACCAGTGGTTTCCCGAAGCAGCCCGCCTGACAGCCCTTCAAGGCGCCGAGATCTTGATCTACCCCACCGCGATTGGGTGGGATGATTTGGAAGACCCCTCCCTTCGGCCCATTCAATACGATTCTTGGCAGGTTTCCATGCGGGCCCACGCCATTGCCAACGGCGTGTTCGTGGCGGCCTCCAATCGCACGGGCCGGGAAGGACGCTTGGAGTTTTGGGGCGGGTCTTTCGTCGCCAATCCCGAAGGCCGGGTTCTGCACCAATCCTCCCAAAGTGAGGATCAAGTGGCGGTGGTGGACTGCGATCGCAACCAAATCGAGCAATCCCGACATACCTGGCCCTTTTTGCGCGATCGTCGCATCGATCATTACGACGGACTTCTGGAGCGCTGGGGAAACTGACCCCAACCTTCTGTCCAGTGAAAGGACGGATTGCCGATGAATGACGGGACAAGTTCTTGACTTGACTGGGGATGGGCAGGTAGATTGCACCCATGCGCATTCACCATTATTTCAAATTCTCATTTTTCGTTTGTGGAATTCTGTTATCCTCTCCTCAACCCTCTGGGGCCAAGTCTTGGAAGGGCGCCGAGGTGTTCACCGTGCAGTCGTTTCGCTATGGAGCGTTTGAAGCGCGCATTCGTTCGGCGAAAGGCGGCGGTGTCATCACCCCGTTCTACCTCTGGAAAGATGGATCGGATCTGCCGGGTGCTCTCTGGCAAGAACAGGGCTTCGAAATCTTTGGCCGCGATGGGTCGTTCCATTCGCAGATCAACACTCCTGGGTCCCCATGGATCGAGCATGCGGTCGGGCATCGCCCTTCCACTGCGGCCTACTCTCGATACAATACCTACCGGATGGAATGGACTCCCGATTCGATCTGTTTTTATTTCAACGCTCGTTTGATCCGCAAGGACACTGATCGCGTGGAGTTTGCCAAGCTGTTGGATCCGACTCGCGCCCATCCCGCCCAGTTGCGGATCAGCGCTTGGGCTGGCGATGACGCCTGGTCGGGAGCGTTTGATTCCTCGGCAATGCCGACGGATGTGTACGTCAACTGGGTCCAAACCTATGCCTACACCCCTGGTGCCGGACCCAACGGATCTTCCTTTACCCCCCTCTGGCGGGACGAGTTCGACAGTCTGGACCACCAGCGATGGGGATCGGCCAATTGGAGCTTGGATCACGCCGTCAGCGATTACTCCTCGGAAAACGTCAAGGTTTTCAGCGGGGCCTTGGACCTCGCGCTCACCTCTACGGCAAACCTGGGCACCTTCCGTCCCGTCCCCGGCGACGACACCTTGCGTCCCCCACTGTCCACCGCATTCTCAAAGGACACTCTGCTCCCCCCTGCGACGGATCCACTTGAGCCCAACAACGGAGTTCGACCCAAGGACTCGACGCAGGACTCAAGACCCAAGGTTCTTGGCTTAGTGGCCCAGCCCGGGGATGGCTTCGTCGATTTGGCTTGGGTCACCTCCAGCGCTTCGTTCTACAAGATCTACCGCTCGCTGGATGGAAAGAATTTCCAACTGCTGTGCACCGTTTCCCACCCAAGGCTCCATGATGAGTCGGTGGGGAATGGAAAAGTTTATAGCTACCGAGTGACGCGGGTGCTTGCTGACCAGGAAAGCGAGCCCTCGGTTGTGGTCGATGCCGCTCCACGGGGAACCGTTCCTTCTCCGGTGACCGGGATTGTCGCCAAGGTGGACGACCAGGAAGTCGACCTTACTTGGGTCGCGGCAACCGGGGCCTTGTCCTACACCATCTTGCGCGGAGTCGACAACAAGGCCCCCACGGTGTTGACCGTGGTTTCGGAAGGCTCCTACAAGGACGAGGCGGTGGCGAACGGTGCGACCTATACCTATTCGATCGTCGCCTCGAACACCTGGGGGGATTCACCGGTATCCCAAGCGGTCAATGTGGTCCCGAAAGCCACACGCCCCACAGCCCCCTAACTTTGCGGCGGCTGCCCTTGGACCAAATTAGCGGTCAGGGTGCCAAGCTTCGGGCGGTCTTGGCCCGCTCTGGTTTTTGGTTGAACCAGAGTCTTCCGAGGTGGTATGCTGAGTCTGGATTGCGAATACGTCGCTGAAGGAGATTCGTCGCATGGACCGCAACGAGGCCAGGGAAAAAATTGTCCGTGTCGCCACGGAAGAGATCCTTACCAAGGGGTACTCCAATGTGACCATGGATGCGATTTCTGCGGTGATGAAAATGAGCAAGAAAACCATCTACCAGTTGTTTCCGGGAAAACGAGATTTGCTGCGGACCGTGCTCAGTCGTCTCCAGAAAGAAATCGAAGAGGGAATTTCCCAACGCGTGGATGCGGTGGAAATGGGTTTTCGCGACCGTTGGCGAGCGGTTCTCGAATACATCGGAATCCAGTACGCGCGATTTGGACCAGGATTTGTCGAAGACCTGCACACGGTCGAACCCGAGATCTACGCCGCTCTGGATACCTTCCGGACCGGATTGGTTCGAACCCATTTCGCCCGACTCGCGGCAGAAGGAACTCGTGAAGGAGTCTTCCGCAAAGAAATTGATCCCCGACTGATTTCGGCAGTCTACCAGGCTTCGCTCCAAGCAATCTTGAATCCGGCAACGGTCCAGGAGCTTGGGGTGACACCGGCCCAGGCCTACCGGGACATGGTGAAGCTTCTCTTTGAAGGGATTTTGGAGCCGGTCAAGCCGGGTTGATTCTCTAGGTCATCGCCTGGCGAATTGCATCCAAAAATTCCATCTGCTCCAGGGTACTGGAAAGCGGCCAGATCGGGCTTTCCAACAACCCGTGGCGAAGACAATTTCCGACATGGGCGGTTTCGTATTGGTATCCGTGACCTTGGTGAATGGCTTCGATCCGTTTGGAAACCCCTTGGGAATTCGTAAGGACCAGGTCGGTTTGGGTATGGAACATCCGTTCGAAGGTCAACGTCCCCAAGGTCCCCTCGATGACCGACCGGCACGAGGTGTTCTCGTCGAAGGTCGCCAGGGAATCGGACCTCGCGCCACCCAGGTGCCGTCCCCGTACTTGGATCCGGCGATCCACCCCATTGGGAGCGCGAATCCACTCGACCTTGAACTCGGCAAAGGGGCCGAAGAGTTCCCGAGCGAAGAACAACGGGTAAAGCCCGATGTCCAACAGGGCCCCGCCGCCCATTTGGGGATCCCACAGGCGACTTTGGGGCGCATAGGGGGCGGCGAAGCCAAAATCGGTGGTGATGGACAAATATTGTCCAACTGCCTTTTCCTCCAGAAGGCGTTTCCCTTCCAGAAAGGAGGGCAGAAAGCGCGTCCAAAGCGCTTCCATCAAAAAGACCTTTCGAGTGCGGGCACACTCGATCATCTCCAACGCCTGGCGGGAATCGAGCGCAAAGGCCTTTTCGCAAAGAACCGGGATTCCCGCTTCCAGGCAGGCGAGGGCATCCTCGTGGTGTCGACCGTGCGGAGTTGCCACGTAAACCGCATCCAAATCCCCCTCGGCCAACAAGTCCTGGACAGAATTTGCCACGCGATTGGCCCCAAAGCTCTTGCCAAATTCCGCTGCCTTGGCTGGATTTCGGGCCCAGACCGCTTGCAGTGTCGCGTCTTCCACATGCGCGAGGTCCAAAGCCCATTTGCCGGCAATGTGACCGGCACCCAAAATGCCCCAGCGAATCGTTTTCAATTTTCATCTCCCATAAAGCGATACCCCTCGCCCGGCACGGTCTGGATGAACTGCGGCTTGCGGGGATTGGCTTCGATTTTTTTGCGAAGCGCGACAATGAAGTTGTCGATGGTGCGGGTCTGGATTCCGTCGGAGTAACCCCAAACATCGCGCAACAGTTCATCCCGTCCAACGGTGCGACCGGCCGACAAGATCAAATGACGCAACAGCAATCCTTCCTTGAACGAAAGCTCGACGGTGCCGTCGGGCCCGGACACGGTGGAGTTTCGAAAATCGACGGTTCGAGAACCAATCACCGCGCGATCGGGGTTGTTCGATTCGTTGGAGGGGCTGGAGAGCCATTGACGAGCGCGCAAGAGAGAACGAATCCGCGCCAACAACATCTCGAGCTCGAAGGGCTTGGTCATGTAATCATCGGCGCCTTGGTCCAGCGCCTCGATGATCACATCGGAAACCGCCGTGGCCGACAAGATCAAGACCGGAGTCTTTTGGTCGCGTTGCCTCAAGCCTTTCAGCACCTCCATTCCCGAAATGCCTGGCATCAGCATGTCGAGCACCACCAACACGAATCCGCCTTTCAGGGAGGTTTCCAAACCCGATTCACCGTCGGGGCAATGGACGACATCGAACCCCTCGGCGCGCAAGTTGAATTCCAACCCCAAGGCCATTGGGTAATCGTCTTCGACCAACAGAATTCGAGGAAGATCGCTCATTTTGCCTCCGGAAACCGAAACCAGAACACGCTGCCTTTTCCGACCGGATTGTCTTTGATGCCCATGTGGCCTCCCATCAGTTCCATCGAGGATTTGGAGATGTACAGACCCAGCCCGGTACCTGCTTTGCGCCGGTGGTCGCGCGAGGGGATCCGGTAAAATCGCTCGAAGATTTTCTTCTTGTGCTTGTTGGGAATCCCCAACCCTTTGTCGGCGATTTCCACTTGGACAGAATCTGCGTGAAGAACGATTTCCACAATCGGGGTGGTGCCATCGCCATACTTGATGGCATTTCCCAGCAGGTTATTCAGGACAACATCCAAAAGGGATTTGTCGGCACGCACGGTCGCCGTGGGACCTTCGACCAGCGAGAAAATGGGAGCGGTTCCCTTGTGGGCGTATTCCCCGATCCATTTGCGCAGATCCAAGCGTTCCAAACGCAATTCCTGCATCCCCCCTTCGATGCGGCGGGCTTGCAAAATCCGCGATACCATTTCGTCGAGTCGCCGGGTTTCCTGGAGGATCAGTCCCAAAAATCGCTCCCGATCCGAATCTTCCAAATGAGGCCGCTGCAGGGTTTGGGCGAACAATTGGATGTTGGCAGTGGGTAGCTTCAGCTCGTGGGTGGTCATGTTCAGCCAATCGGTCTGGAGCGTGCGGTAGCGGCGATTGACGATGTAGGAGGTGAAGAACAAGGACAACGCCACCAGGATGATGGCCAAGAACGAAGATCCCATCGAGACGATGGCCCATCGACCCGAGGCATCGTGACCCGTCCCGATGGGGCCGTTGCGCAACGTCTCCAAAGACCCGCTGAGCTCTTTGATGGTCCGAAAGTCCCCGATGATGAAAACGTTCCAAAGCACCAGGATGGTGATGACCATGAGGACCGCGACCACAAATCCGGTGATGGCAAATGCCAAAGTCCAACGTCGCATCCCCGAAAGTGTAGGAATGCAAACCTGGTTCCACATAAGGAGCTGCCAAGATCCGTTTCCCCCAAGCCCCGAAACGCCTTCCCAGCCTATCCATCCATTTCTTTGGGCGAGGCGCTTGGGAGTGAAAAATGCGTCCTTCCAAAATTTTGGAAAAAAAGCTCAAGATTCATTTGGTTGTCGTCGAAAACCAAAAAGGGTGGATTTCGAACGCTTGTGGAGAGCGCTCGGAAAAGGTCGGGTTTTGGAAGAACAACCCGGCAACGTGGAAAGATCCCCGCCACAGGGAGGGATTTGGCGATGCGTATCAACAGCGATGTGAATTCATTGTGGGCACAGACGGCCTCTGCGTCGGCGAATGGCACGACCTCGAAATCGCTGTTGCGATTGGCAACCGCCCTGCGAATCAACAATGCCTCGGAGGATCCAGCTGGCTTGGCCGCCTCCGAAAGTCTGCGATCCATGGTGCGCGACAACCAGATGTCGCAGCGAAACGCATCCGATGGAATGGCCATGCTCCAGATCGCCGATTCCGGGACCCAACAAATCACCGATTCGCTCCAGCGGATGCGAGAACTGGCGGTCCAGTCGGCGAATGGAACCCTCAACGCCAACGACCGCAAAGCGATCCAGGCGGAATACTCGGCGCTCCAAGCCCAAATTTCCGGCGTCGCCCAATCGACCACCTACAACGGCCAGTCCTTGCTAACCGGCGGGGCTTCGGGCGTCTCCTTCCAAGTTTCGGGAGGCGCAGGCGAGGGAAGCACGATCAGCTTCCAAAACCCCACGGACCTTTCCGGGAATCTGGGCTTGGGCACGCTTGATTCCTTGGACTCGGCCCGACAAGCCCTGCAAGGGATCGACACGACCTTGAAGTCCCTTTTTTCCGTGAGATCGGGCATTGGCTCGACAATGAACCAGCTTGATGCCACGGTCTCCAACTTGGGAAACATTTTCCCCAACCTGACCGATGCGGAAAGTCGCCTCCGCGATACCGATTTCGCCAGCGAATCGTCTCAGCTAGCGCGCGGACAGATTTTGGGAAAATCCTCTTTGGCGATGATGGCCCAAGCCAACCAATTGCCCACCGGCGTCATGAGTTTGCTCCAAGGTTAGGTCGCCTTCCCGCCCGGTTTGGCGGGGCTTGGCTGATGGTTAGCGGCTCTAAGCTTGGATGTCCAATTTCTGTCCGGATAACCCGAAGGGATCCGACGCACCAAGGGCGCTGGAAAGGCCTGCAGCAGCAGATGCTGCGGCAGAGGAGGTTGTGGTCGTGGTCATCGAAATCAAGGCCTCAAACGATGTCGAACTGACCGAGTTGGCCGCCGAGGTTTCCTCGGCCGAACCGGCTTGGGAATTGGAGCTTTCGCTGCCTTCCCCGCCGCCATGGCGGTGATGATGGTGGCCTTTTTGAAGCTGTGAGAAGGCCTGCTGCGCTCCGCTGAGGTCACCAGAGCTCAAGGCACTGGCCAAGGCCGCCATGGGATTGTTGCTATTGGAACTGTTTGCCGATGTCGCAGCCAAGGTGGAGGACGAATTTTGGTCGTCCCCATCGCCGTCATTGGCTTTTCCCTGGTTGCTTTTGAAGTCGGATTGGATGGTTGCAAATGCGGTTTTGGCGGCATTGATGTCGCCCGAACTCAACGCCTTGGCCAAGGCACTGAAATCCTTTCCCATTTTTCCACGAGGACCAGGCTGGTTTTGGAACGGGTTGATGGCGGCTGGGTTGCCACCAGATATGCTGTCGATGCTCATGTTGTGTTTCTCTGGTTTGGTGGGTTATGGCGATGCTTGGTTCTGAAATCACATAGGATGATTCCCAAAGGCCAAAGGCCTTCTTCCGCATCCTCTTCGAGCGGATTCAGGAAACATGGTGTTCAAATCCCGGGCCAATTAGAAAATGCCGCTCAGAATATCCTTATAAAGTCCGGTCGAGGCAAATAATTCCATCCGAAGGATGAAATTGCCGAGAAAGGCCTTTTCTAGATGGTTTCATCCGATAATTCTTTCAAAAGAAATTCAAAATTGTGGGAATCAATCAGAGGGGAATGAACGTCTCTCTTGATCCAGCAATTTGGTACCGATTGGGACTACACCGAAGGGCTTGATTTTTCGGAAACCAATCCAAACTGGACCAAAATATCTTGGACAATTTCTGACGGAGCCGCCGTCCCATCCACCCTCAGGGAATCCCCTTCGAGGGGAGGTTCGAGGGTGCCGAGTTGGCTATCCAGGATCCTCGCGTCGGCGAAATGTCCGGTTCGAATTTCTAGCCGATGGGCCAACTCGTCGCGATCGACGTGGAGAAAAACAAATTGGATGCCGGATCCCAACTTGCGAAAGATCTCGCGGTAAACGCCTCGCAGCGCCGAGCAGGCGACCACGGTCGATTGGCCCCTTCCCGAAAAAACCGCCATTTCGCTTGCCAAGGCCTCCAGCCAGGGCCACCGATCCGTATCGGTAAGGGATTCGCCGCGCGACATCTTTTCGAGGTTTTGGGGCGGATGAAAATGATCTCCCTCCAAAAAAACCCATCCCAAACGGGAGGCCAATGCCGACCCAATGGTCGACTTCCCTGATCCGGCCACACCCATCACCACCAAGTGGCGAATTTCCGCCAAAACCTTGCTCATCCTTCCCAAACCTCGTTTCCAATGCTTCCAAAGGTCGAAACTATTCTTTCGCACAATGAAAAAGGGGGACCTTTGTTGGCCCCCCTCGACAACGATTCCTGCGCCACCTCGTGGAGCGTTGAACCACAGCCTAGAAGCGGCTCACGGTCCCGCGTATTCCATCCACCTCCAGAACAAACAATCCCTTCGAGGGAAGCTTCGAGGCAGAAACAACCTGTTGTGGGGCCAAGGTCTCATTCAGCATCACGCGGCCATTCAGGTCCGAAAGCCGCACCTGGAGTGGCTTGCCCACCAAGGAGCGCAGCCCCTGGGTCGACCACTGGACTTGGCTCAAACCTTTCAAGCTGGCATGGACTTGGCGGACAGAATTTGACCCCACTGCTGCGACAGTGATTCCACCGAGGTCGAATCCTCGCGAGGTGGGACGAAGTTTGAACACATGGCGCCCCTTGGCGAGGGCGAACGATTCCGAGGTGATGTCCGTCCAGCCGGCCTTGGTGGGGGCTTTCAAGGTCGTGACCAACGCATTGTCGGCCAGAACATCCATGTTGGCGGTGGCTCCGTTGACTCGCGCCGAGATCGTGTAGGTTCCTGCGGAATCGGCGACCACGGTGTAGTTCGTCCATTCTCCCACGTAGATCGCCGTCACCGCCCAAGCATTTTCGGTGGCAACCCACTTGATGTCCACGCCATCGTTGCGATATCCCAGACCCGTGTTCCAAAGGTTCGCGGTCGGACTTCCCGAATAATTCGCCGAAACGCTATCGTGGTAGGCAAATCCATCGCCACCCAAGTCGTACTCTTCGGCCCCAAATTTGCCCGGCACATGGATGTCGCGCCAAGGCTTGGTGGAATCGGTACTGACCTGGCGGATCATGGCATCCATCACGTCGCGCTGGATGCGGCACTTGCTCAGACGCAAATTGTCGGCAAGGTCGGTCAACCCTTGGGTCAACGTGGCGGCATCGGGTCCGCTACCGCTGGAGGTGCGGAAGGCGTCCCAGCCGGCGCTGGAGGTCACCGAAGCGGGCCCAACGGTGCTGTTGATCTTCTTGTACGGCCACCACGACCAACCGATCTGCTGGTGTTCAAACAGCTTGAGGGCCTTCCTGAACCAATCGTTGCCGTTTTCTCCCGATTCGCCCATCCAAAGAGGCTTGTTCACCTTGTTGCGCAATTTCAAAAAGGTGTTGATGGTCGCCGAATCGGTTTTCTTCCAATAGTGGTGGAAGCTGATGGCCATGTTGTTGTCCCAGGTCAGATCGAACCCCGAGTAATCAATTCCCCAACAATTCCCTTCGACGATCACGAGATGGCTCGTGTCCACCGCGCGAATGGCCTTGGTCATGTCGGTGAGCAACGTCTGCAAAGGACCGTTTCCGGAAGACGATTCGCTGCATCCGTTGGATCCGCCATCGAAACCCCAATTGGTTTCGTTCAAAAGGTCGTATCCACCGATCCAAGGTTCATTTTTGTAATGGTCAGCCAGCTTGCCCCAAAGGGCGACAGCCATGGTCTGTTTGTCGGGGGACTGCCAAAGGTTTGGCTTTCCAGGATCGCCGTCCGAGATGTTGTTGTCCGTCCCCTGTCCACCCGGAGCCGCATGAAGGTCGAGAATCACCCACATATGGTTGGCTTTGCACCAAGAGACCAAACTGTCGGTCCGTCGAAACCCTTCCTCCTTCCATTTCACGGGCAAACCCGAATCCATGTAGAGGTTCCAGTGCATGGGAAGCCGAACCGAGTTGAATCCCCACGCAGCCAAGGAATCGATGTCGGCTTTGGTGATGAAGTTGTCGCGCCAAGTCTGGTAGAAGGCTTCGGTCTTGGCGGCGCCAACGATGCTCGCCAGTTTCGCTTGCACAAGGTGTTGCGAGCCAGCGAAGCCGTCGGTTCCAATCATGTAACCTTCTTGGAGCATCCATCCGCCCAACCCCAAACCGCGCAACTGGACCAGCCCCGTGTCGGTTCCGATGAATTTGCCTTGGGCGCGTAGGTAGCCCGGGTTGGCTGCATGGGCTTGGACCAGGACCAATCCCAATAGCAAGTAAATGGGTTTTCGTAGATTCATGTGCAGGTCTCCTCAGATGCGGACGCAAAATCCAAATAAAGGATACGATGATCGGGAAGATCGCTGTAGCTGAAAAGATGGAAAAGCAGAAAACTTCAAACCCGACCAGACCTTGACTCGAGGCTTTTCTTGATCCACAGGACGCTCTGGGGAAGAGCGCGCTAGGACTCAAATCAGTGAACTTCGACTGGAGGTCGCTTTTGACCAATCTTTTGTTCCGATGCCACCGGACCGGGACTTCGATTGGTAAAACTCCCCGATTTGCGACCCGATGAGCTGGCGGTATACACCCGACCAGCAAACACCAAAGTCCAAGCGATGAACAAGATGAACGTGGTGAGCAATTTGGCGCCTTTGGATTGGAGAGGGAGGGTTCCCGACTACGAATTCAATGATCGATTTTTCCTTGCCGAAAGGCAAGAGGCGAGCCCCCGGAACGTGAGCTCTGTCACACGGATCCCATTCGAATGCCGACTCCAAAAATCGTCACAAAGCCGAGGGTCTTGCGAAAGGAAGGAGATTCGAAAGGCCTTGACAAATTATGGCAACGGTCTGGCTTGTTTGATGTAGAGATCCCGATGAGGACCGTCGAACTTGAATTCAATATCCATTCCGAATCGGATCCAGTAATCCTTGGTTTCCAGCAGCCCTGCAAACCACAATTGGATCTGGTACAGAGATTTTCCCAGTCGCAGGACTTCCGGCTGGCTCAACACCGGCTGGCCATCGTTGAGGGAACTTCTGCTGATGACTTCGATGCTTGGTTCCCCAAGAAGAGTCGAGTCGAAGGGATAGTAGATCTGCTGCTCCGTGGTGACGCCTGCAGGTGGACTGACCACCGAAACTTCGCCGACTTGGGCGTTGATCACATATCCGAAATAGGTCGGCATGTAAAGATTGCGCGTAACGGCAACACCATTTGCGCCTTCATCGGGGAATCCTCGATGCACCAAAATCCCCATGGCCACTCGTCGCTGGTCGATGCGGTAGTATTCGCGTTCTTGGAACGCCCGAAAATTCCATAGGCTGGCCCATACCTTGCGCATCGCATCGGCGACAGTCTTTTTGGGATCGGCCGGATCGCCGGTGTACGATGAATACAATCCGGCCCCGTTGAAGTTGGCGAGATCTTCGGCGTTGGTGCTTGACCGAAAGCGCATTCGGGTGTATTGACCATTGGATCGAATCGCATCGGCAACTTGGGCCAACAGATCAGGATCCACCGGTGCCTCGACAATTTTTGACTGCAAATCCGCCAAGGCCAGGCGAAGACGGTTCGCGTCCAGGCGCAATCCCGAATCGGAAAGGATTTTTTCCACGACAGCATCCAAATGATTGTTGCGCAAATGGTCGAGGTAAGCCGCGAAAGGAATGGCGAAGCCACCTTCCGGCACACGCCACAATCCCTTCGATTGGGTCGCAAGCCGGGCAAGCTCGCCAAAATTCGCGGCCTTCGCGCCCACTCGTGGCAGATCTTTTCGCCCAAGGTCAAACGGGAAAACCAATCCATGCGTCGTGTCCAGCGAAAGCAGTGGTGCGATGGGTGGTCCATGGGCATCCCAATAGGCCAAGGCTTCCGCCAGGGTGGTTGCCACGAGGGTGAAGGTATCCAGTTTCACTTCCAAGCGGACCAACTTGCCTTCCCATCGCGATACCAAACTGTCGGTCCAGGCCTTTCGCCACGCCAGGTTGGGCGTCTTGCGATTCATACTCAGCACATTCACGTGGCTCAACGGCGTCTGGAATTCGGTCGTGATGACCCCGGCAACGACAGGCAGGTCGTTGGGAAGACCATCGGTCAAAACAATGTCGTGCGGGGACAGCACGGCGGTTTCTACCGTGTCGCGACCAACCTTTACCAGTGTTCCATAGGCGACACCCGCATTCATCAGCTGATAAGTTTGGCCTTGGAACACCTGGTCGAACGTCATTGTTGGCACACCGCTTTCTTTGGCGCGCTGTGCGCTGGCATCGTTGTCTGGTAAGAACCGAAGCTTTGACCCAAACCAAGTGGAATCAGCAATGGCATGGTACACACGCGACAACCGCTCGCTGGACAAATCGTCTCCGGGAAAC
>CAIKAA010000132.1 GCA_903825275.1 uncultured Fibrobacterota bacterium
CAATAATCAACACTCCGCAAGGCTTCAGGTCAAGACACGATCCGCGGGAAAGTGATCTTGCTCACGGGCTTGATTCTTTTTGGGAATCAAACCCGCGCTTCATTCGTCCTCTTCGGTCGCGCTTTTTCCGGTGGCTTTCAGGCGAGTCCAGAGTGCCCAGACCTCGCGCGGTCGGGGCCAGGACAAATCGTGACCAACATGAGCTCCCCAAGGATCGGCCGATCCAGCCTTTTGGGCCATGTAGGCAAACATTCCGTCGCGGCTGGGGACCAGGGCCCGGTCGCGACAATGGCGCAGCCAGTCGGCCACCAGCATCACGGCGGCGCGCAGGCTGTCGTCCTGGGCGAAGCGACGCGGCAAACGTGATTCCGCAGAGGGGCCCAAACGGACCAAGCCGTCCTGCACGCGCACCTTGGCGCTAGAAAGTCCCGCGAGATCCTTCCATTTGTCCATCGTCTGGTCGTGGAGCGACCGCGCCCAATCGGCGACGGAAGGCGTCTTGACCAAGATCCCGGCCTCCTTGACGACCTCGCGAGCTTTGGAGGTGGCGTCCAACGGTTGGAACTCGGAAAGCACGATCACCCGGTCGGCCACGGCTAGCCATTCTGACGAGGCTCCCGCCACCACGACCAAGGAAATTCCCCGAGCCGCCAATTCGCGGGCGCGGGCCACCAGCGGGACCACACTTTCGCCCTTGGGCAACAGCGACGCCATGCGCGGGTCGCGGGTCAGGAAATTGGCCGCCGAAGCGTCTTCGTCCACCAACAGCAACCGCCCGCCCGAAGCCAAGGCTTCGTGGAGGTTCGCGGCTTGGGAAGTGGCCCCCGAGGCTTCGTCGACGGCAAATTCCGTGGGCTCCTGGCCAGGCAGGCTTCTAAAGAAGGGGGAGAGGTCGCAGACGGCGACGGATCGATCCTCTTCCACGCAGACAAATTCTGTCACGGGGAGGGAGCAGGCATTGGCCAAGCCATCATGGGGAGACAATTCGTTCGAGGCTTCCGCGATGGCTTCCAGCAGGGTCGTTTTTCCGTGGAACGCCGACCCGGCCAGCACGGTGATTCCTTTGGGAATCGCCAAGCCCTTCCATTTTCCGTCTTCCCCCAGATCCAGCTCCACCGCGAGATCGGCTGGCACTTTCAGGGCCTTGGCGTTGGCGATTGGTTTACCGAGCTCGTCGCGCGCAACGATGCTTCCTTCGGGGAAGAACGCCACCAGTCCGGCGGCTTCCATGGCTTCTCGGATGCGGGCGCGTCGATTTAAATGGGCGGCCAAAGCCTCGATTTTTTCCAGGGTGACGGCCTCGAACAGGTCCATCGACAAGCCCGTCAAGCGATTCCCCAGAACTTCAGATGCGGGTTCCCCCAAAATCCGTCGCGAATGCGCCGGAAAGGAGTAGGAAAAGCGCAGTGTCAGGCCATAGGGGCCATACGAGACGGCCGATCGGCGGCGGATCTGGGCATTGGGCCGAACCGTTTTGAGACGGCCGCCAGGGCCGTCGCCATTGGGCATGGATTCGCTGGGCAGTCGCTTGGCAAACTCGCGCAAGAACAGTTCTTCGGTGGCGAGGCGGTGCATGGGGGTGTCGGGGATTTTGCCAAACAGGGGGTGGAACGATTTGCCCATCACCAATCGAAGTCGCGATGCCGGAGCGTAGGGGTCGCCTTGGATGTGATCGATTTCCAGCACCAGATCGCGATCGTTGTGTCGGCCCGCCAAGCGGCGCAAGAGTCCATAGGGTTTGCCATCCAGCTCTTTGAGCAGGGCCAGTAGTCGTCTCAGAAATTCACCGCCAATGTCGCGTCCATCCCACCGGGTAGCGGACGAGTTTCTAAAGAGATTCCGGCGCGACTTGCGGCGGAACGGTTGAGTCGCAACACATCCATGGCCGCCACCAGGCGAACCACCACCAACGATCCAACGGTCGCGAACATCGCCACTTGGCTGCCTCGCCAAAGCCGGACTTGGCTTTCGAAGGATTGGATGTGGATGTCGTTTTCGGGATTTTCACGCGAGCCCCAATCCCAGGAGTGGGCCTCATCGTCGGGAAATTCCATTTCCGGATTTTTGCCGGCAAGGATCATGGCTTCGTCGTAGGAGTCGTGGCGTCCAGAGACGGCTCGGCGGCTGCGGTAAGACCGGATCGCCGAGAGCAGATCGGGATCGGGGTCCGAACCCAAATTGGCATTGCCGTAGCGATTGGCGATTTCTGCCGCATTGGATAGGGCGGCTTGGCTCGTGAGCCAAGTCCCCAACAGGGCGACCCATCCCACAAGGTCTGTTGCGAAGTAAGGGGTGGCTCGGGAATTGTACCCCAAATACCGGTGTCCCCAGCCGGGAACCAACAACGAAAGCCCCATAGCGGCCACTGTCGAACGCTCGCTGGTGCCGCTCCCGGCGGTGTCGATTTGGACAATCATCGAAGAGCCGGGAAGGGGGGCTCCGACCGGGCCAAACCCGGAAACAGGTCCGGAGGGAGCGGGAGGAACTACAACCGGCCCTGGAACAGGCCCAGGAACCATAACAGGACCCGGAATTGGACTCGGATTCGCCATCGGACCTGGCACCGGACCCGGAGCTGGACTTGGAACTGGTTTGACCGCGGGATGGTTTGCGGAATCCTGGGGTGGCTGGGAAGGATTCGTGACCGGACCGGGCACAGGACCCGGTTCCACGACACCCAACGCGGGTACGGCGGAGATCACGCGAGGTGTGGAATCCACGGACACCGGATTCGAGACAGAATCTGTCGAAACGG
>CAIKAA010000133.1 GCA_903825275.1 uncultured Fibrobacterota bacterium
GCCGCATGGGAACTGCTTCCACGCACCGGTTTGATCCCTTCCACCTTCTTTCCTCCGTTCTCCCAAATTGCGACATTTCTTGTCCAATTGCTTTGGTCAGGTGAATTGGAAAAACACCTTTTCATCAGCTTGGCGCGTTCGGCGACCGGGTTTTCGCTGGCCGTGTCGGTGGGACTTCCGTTGGGGTTTGTGCTGGGCTGGTTCAAGGCCTTCGAGCGGTTCGTGGACCCGGTCCTGCAATTGTTTCGGCAGACCTCGGCCTTGGCGCTGTTCCCGCTCTTCATTTTGGTGCTGGGGATCGGGGAAGTGTCGAAGGTGGCGATCATCTTCTACGGAGCCCAATGGCCCATTTTGCTGAACACCATCAGCGGCGTGAAAAACGTCGATCCACTGTTGGTGAAATCGGCCCGTTCCATGGGTGTCGGGCGATTCGATCTGTTTCGCAAGGTGGTGCTGCCCGCGGCGCTTCCCACCATCTTCACTGGACTGCGCTTGGCCGCCACCCTTTCCATCCTCATCATCGTCTCGGCGGAAATGATGGGTGCCAGCGCTGGATTGGGATATGTCCTGACCAACTCGCAGTACAACTTCGACATCCTGCGCATGTATTCGGCGATTGTCACCCTGGCCTTGATGGGTTTGGGCACCAACTACCTGCTGGTCATCCTGGAGCGACGGTACACGAGTTGGAAACAAGAAATCCATACCTATTAGGAAATGACGGAAAATGTCAAAGTCTGAAAAATTCCGAATCGTGGGCGTCGCGCTGGTGGTGGTGGTGGTGGTTGTGGTGGTGGTCGCGGCCGCCGTCTGGGCGAAGTTTGCGTTTCATAGCAAGTCCATCCCAGCGGCGTCTTGCCCGGACGTGATCCGGCTGTCGCAGACCATCGCCGACGGCGCCTTGATCGCCGACGAGCTGGGATTGTTCGCCAAGCACAACCTTCGCATCGAGTGGAAAGGAAAGATGGCCCACGGGCCAGCCACCATCGTCGCCTTGGCCGGTGGCGAACTGGATGCGGCCGGTTCGGTGAGCACCGCCATGATTTTGGCGCGCGCCCATGGCAGCAAGATCAAGATCGTGGCCTCGTCCACGCTCTCGCGCAAGGACAGTCCGCTGTTTCGCTACCTGGTGAAAGACGGCCGTCCAGTCGGCACCAAACCCTCGGATTTTATCGGCAAGAAGGTGGTTGCTTCCCCTACGACCATCACCTGGTATCCGCTGGTGGTCTGGCTCAAGCGCGGGGGCGTGGATCCGAGCCGCGTCGAATTTCTTCAGCTCCCCTCGCCGTTGGCCACCGAACAAGCCCTGCGTGCCGGACAGGTGGATGTGATCGGGGCCTCGGAAACCACGCCGCCAGGATCCAAGCTGGTCGCCGAGGGAGGAGTGCATTTCCTACCGGGACTTTCGGACGCCGAAATTTTGGGGATCGAACAGATTGGAGGATGGGCCATGCGGGAGGATTTTTTGCAAGCCCACCCCGACGTGGCGCGTCGTTTCATCGCCACCTTGCGGGAAGGGTATGTGTGGAGCAATGCCCATCCCGATTCGGCGGCCGCCATCCTCACCCGTCGCAACGGAGTCCCGGTGGAATACGCCAAATACCAAAGGGTTTGGAGACCGGTTCCCGAAAACGCGATCGTCGATTCCAGCAGCATCCGCAAGTGGGTCGCGATCCTGGAAGAATTTGGACAAATTCCGTCGGGCTCGATCAATCCCCGGGATGTTTACACCAACGAATTCAACCCGTCAGCTCCTTGAGCACTCTCCTCTCGAACCTTTCTCAACCACACCTCCTCTGCCTTGCGCAGAACCAACGGAGAACCAGCCTCATGACACGGAAAGCCCAACACATCGCGATTTATGGCAAAGGTGGCATCGGCAAGTCGACCACCACCTCGAACCTGGCCGCGGCCCTGGCCGAATCGGGCCTGCGCGTGGTCCAAATCGGTTGCGACCCCAAGGCCGACTCGACCAACACCTTGCGCGGCGGCGTCTACATGCCCACCGTGCTCGACAGCACTCGCGATGGCGGCAAGGTGACGCTGGACGACATTTCCGCAGTGGGGTTCAAGGGCGTGCTCTGCGTGGAAGCCGGTGGACCGGTTCCGGGCGTGGGCTGCGCCGGACGTGGCATCAACGCCGCCGTCACCCTGTTGCACGACCTTCATTTGTTCGAAGAATTCAAGCCCGACGTGGTGCTCTAC
>CAIKAA010000134.1 GCA_903825275.1 uncultured Fibrobacterota bacterium
CTCAAGCTTTTCTTTCCAAAGGTCGCGCAGCGATTCCCGCAAGGGGATGGCGGGCGCCCAACCAGTTTTTTGACGAATTTTGTCCATGGATCCGACGAGCATGGGGATTTCGGCACTGCGTTCGCGACGCGGGTCGAACCGAATTTCGACACCGCCTCCCGAGAGGGACACTAGGTCTTCGGCCACTTGCCTCACGGGAACCGCGCGGCCCGAGGCCACGTTGTAGGCTTCTCCGGGTTCGCCCTTCTCCAACAAGAGAAGATAGGCACGGGCCAAGTCGCGGACATCGACGTAATCGCGCTCGACTTCCAAATCACCGGCGTACAGGACCGGTTCGCCGCGTTCCACCTGTATTCGCGAAAGCTGCCAGGCAAGCTCGCCTGCCAAAAATTGTCGGGACAAGTAGGGGCCGATCACGTTGAAAGGCCGTGCTACCACAACCCGTAAGCCGTGACCCAAGGCGTATTGGCGGGTCAGAATTTCGACGCAGGCCAAAGCCGCCCCAGTGGTGGACAAGGGCAATGCCGGATCGTCTTCCCGGCGAGGGATTTCTGCACCTCGGCCGGCGGGTCCGCGCCCATAGATCTCGGCCGAGCTTTGAAACAGGATCCGTGCTCCGGGGCAGGATTGGAGGCAGGCTTCGAGCACGTTGCGAGCCAAGGACACGTTCCCCAACAGAGATTCTTCCGGTTCTTGTTCCCCAGACAGCACCGACCAACGCCCGGCGAGATGCATCACTTCGGAAGGCTGGTGGTATTCGAACAGGCGTCGCGCCTCTTCGGGATCGCGCAAATCGGCGCGCACATACTGGACATCGGCGCGTTGCAGGTGGGGCGGCGGCAACCGCAGCCCGGCAGCCACCAAGGGCCCCTTTTCGCGAGGCAGGAGCTCCAGCACGTGGTGTGCGATGGCTCCGGTGGTTCCCGCGACCAAAATCGACATTTAGGCCTCGATCGCTTTCCAGGCCTCGTCGACCTCTTCGAACTTCACGCCCGAAACGACTTCTGCCGATCCAATGGACGTGGCCAGAACAAATCGAGCCGCACCGTGGCGCGCCTTCTTGTCGCGCGAACACATTTCCCAGGCGGCCTGGCGGTCTACACGCATTCCCAGGGGAAGTTTGGTGGGAAGACCTATCCGTTCCAACAAGGTGTTTTGCCGGATTTCGTCTTGGGGTTTCCAGAGCTTGCGCATCACCGAGAGCCGGGCGGCGCAAACCATGCCCAAGGCGACTGCCTCGCCATGCAAAAATTGTCCGTAACTTGTGATCGATTCCAAGGCGTGACCAAACGTGTGCCCCAGGTTCAAAAGCGCCCGGACGCCATTTTCCTCTTCGTCCTCGGACACCACAGCGGCCTTGCAGGCGCACGAATGGGTGACCATGTGGCGAATGGCCTCTAGATCGCGGTCGCGGCAAGCGTCGGCGTTTCCTTCTAGCCAGGCAAAAAACGAGGCGTCGCGAATGACCCCGTACTTCACGATTTCAGCAAGTCCAGAGAGGTATTCCCGCTTGGGCAAGGTGACCAGGAGTCGGCTGTCGGCGATCACGAGCTTGGGCTGGTGGAAGGCGCCGATCATATTTTTGCCCAAAGGGTGATCGACAGCGGTCTTGCCTCCCACCGAGCTGTCGACCATCGAGAGCAGGGTGGTGGGGACTTGGACAAATTCGATCCCGCGCTGGTAGCAGGCGGCTGCGAACCCGGTCATGTCGCCGCCGACACCTCCCGAAAAGGCGACCAAAAACCCCTTGCGGTCGAGTTTGATCTCCAAGAGGAACGTGAAGAGGCGTTCGAGGTCCTGGAGCGTTTTGTGCTCTTCGCCTGGCTCAAAGGCAAAGACGGGAAGGTCAGGTCCCCAACTTCGCTTCCAATCCTCGATCACGCTTCCTTGGGCGGCCAGCACATTCTTGTCGGTGACCACAACCGCCTTGCCGAACAATCCGAGGCTGCGACAATATTCGGGAAGGTGGTGGGCGATGTCGTGGCCCGCAAAAATGGGGTAGCTGCGCTCTTCCAAAGGAACCGTGAGAGCTTTGTGCGACCAGGGCCCCAACAAATGGACGATCCGATCCGCAATGGCTTCGCGGGATATTTCGTCGTTGGATTCGATTTGGAAATCGGCCTGGGCGTACAGGTGGGCGCGCCCGGCAAGCAGTTGACGGATTTTGTCTAGTCTGGTTCCGGTATCCAGTCCAGCCAGGAGCGGGCGGGTTTCCTTGCGGCCCACCCGTGCGGATATGATTTCGGGACGGGCCCACAAGCCCACCAAGGTTCCGCTGGAGCGGACCGTGGGAATGGCATCCGGGTGCATCAAGCTCCCGCCTCCCAAGGCGATCACGCGGGGGCTTTCGGCGCAAAGGTGGCGGAGGGCTTCGATCTCGATTTCCCGAAAGGCTGCTTCGCCTTGTTCGGCAAAGATTTCGCTGACTGTCTTTCGGTGGCGGGCTTCGATCCAGTGATCGATGTCCTCGAAGGGAACGCCCAATCGCTCGGCCACCATGGCGCCGATCCGGCTTTTTCCGGTGGCCATGAAACCGGTGAACCAAACGTGTCGCGTCAAGTTCATCGATTTGGTTTCCCGAAAGGGATTTGGGTTGGGTTCGACATTCTTGAAAGATGCCAATAGACTCAGGTTTCGGGGAGCCGGAGATTTGGAGGGATCCACTGGACCAGTCCTCATCGCTTTGGGAAGATTTTAGAAAACCCCTTTGGCCCTTAATGCGTTGGCCATGGAAACGCAAATTTCTGGACCAAGGGAAGCGTGACTCACCTCGGCGTCTTGGGCGTCCAGCCAGTGTACCAGCGATTGCGCCCCCTGTCCGATCAGCATGTGGATCCCGTGGACGATTTGGGCGCCATGATCCCGGGCTTCGCGAAGAAAAGGGGTCCAATGCGGCTTGTAGACCAAATCGAAGGCCAAATCGCCGGTTCCCACCAAACCTGCGGCCACCGGGCTTTGGTCGGGTGCCTCGCCCGTCGCCATGCCCACTGTGGTGGTTTGGCAGACAATGCGGGGATTGGGGGAAGGGGCAAAATCCTCCAGAAGCATTGCCTTAAGGGTGCAGGCCTTCACGGCGTGTTTTTGGGCGAGTTCCACGATCGCGAGGGCTTTTTGCCGATTCCGTCCGTAAACCGAGATGGTTCGGTGACCGGGAAGCTGCTCGGTGGCGGCGAACCCGACCGCCAGGGTTTGGGCCGATCCTCCGGTCCCCAAGATCACGATTTCGGGGGAACGCGTAGAATCATGAGGGAGGGCGGACAGGACCGCATTCATCGCCCCTTGGAAATCGGTGCTGGTTCCTCGGAACAGGCCATCCGGCCCCCGAAACAGGGTGTTGACCGCCCCGGCTCGGGCGGCATGGGGATGCAGGACCCGCTGTTGGCGTTCCAGCCACTCGAATGCCGCGATCTTGTGAGGGACGGTCACGTTGCATCCCACGACCTGGGGGTCGGCTTCCAGGCCCTCCAAAGCGGAAATCAACCCGCTGGGCAGGATGTCCAAGGCGCTGTACTCCCAGTCAAGTCCAAGGGTTTGGAAGGCCGTATTTTGCATCAGGGGCGAGTGGGATTGGGAGACGGGGTGCCCCAGCAAATGGACTTTTTTCACTGGTGTGGATCCTGGTTTAGGGCAAAGCGATTTCGTGCCCATTGCGGCAGAGCGAGACCGGTTTTGGAGAAAGGGCACGTCCCATTTCCGGACAATTTCGGGAACGGCTGACCAAGGTCGAATCGCTGGGGATCCAGGTCGCCTCAAAATCCCACCAGGTTCCTTCTTGTTCGGCCTCGATCGGGGCAAGCCCCAAAATTTTGCGGGGATGGTGAGAGAGCCACTGTTCCCATTGGGCCAACTCCACCTGGGGAATGGTGCGGCCATTTTCTGTCACCAACGAGGCAAAGCAGGTTTCAAGCCCGATGGCTCCGTAGGGGCTGGCGGCGAATTCGGCGTTTTTCATTTCTGCCGAGACCGGACGGTGCATGGAGCAGATCGCGTCGATGGTTCCGTCCAAAAGTCCTTCCCAAAGGGCTTGGCGGTCGTCTTCCCCGCGAAGGGGGGGGAACACTTTGTGGTTCACATCAAACTGTTCCACGGCATGGTCGTTGAGCAAAAGGTGACGAAACCCGGTATCCGCGGTGACGGAGAGGCCCGAGGCTTTGGCGGAACGAACCATCTCCACCCCAGAACGGCTAGAAAGTCGGGAGAGGTGGACTCTGGCTCGTGTCCGGTGTACCAAGGGCAGCAAAATCCCCAGGCCGATCGTCTCGGAATCCACGGGAATCCCCCGCAAACCCAGGCGTTCGGCAACCTCCCCTTCATGAACCATTCCCTCGTCCGATAGGCTGGCTTCCGAAGGGTGGACAAAAACGGTCGATCCGGATTGGGTGGCGTATTCCAAAACACTTCGCAAGAAGGCGATGTTGCGGGGAAGAGTGTCTCCCAGTGAAACCCCCACGGCCCCAGCTTCCCGAAGCAAGGTCATTTCGGAAAGGGTTCCTTTTTCGCGGGCTGCCGAAGCGATGGGCAAAATCCGACAGGAGGAACCTTGGGCCCGAGTCAGAACCAATTGGACTTGGGCATCGGTGTCGATGGGGGGATCGGTGAAGGGCTCGAGGGCCAAAGCCGAGTACCCGCCGCGAGCGGCGGCGCGAAGCCCTGACTTGATGGTTTCGGCTTGTTCGGATCCCGGTTCGCCAAAGGCCGCCCCCAGATCACAAAAGCCCCTTAGAAGACGCAGGTCGCTCATGGGTTTTTCCCCGCGAGAAGATGAAGGCAGGCCATGCGCACGGCCACTCCGTTGGTTACTTGCTCCAAGATGACCGATTGGGCTCCGTCGGCGACCTCCGAGACCACTTCGATCCCGCGATTGATGGGGCCGGGATGCAAAACCAAGGCCCCGGGCCGGGCCAGTTTCAACCGCGAGTGGTCGAGTCCGAAACTTTGGCGGTATTCTCGCAACGAGGGCAGCATTCCACTGGATTGCCGTTCGTGCTGGATCCGCAACAGCATTACTGCATCGGCCCCCTCCAAAGCCTCCTCGATGCTTTGGGCGATCGAGACAGATGGCCCAAATGCTAGGGGAGATCGGGGCAACAAGGTGGCCGGCCCCCAAAGTCGCACCCGGGCACCCAGGGTGGATAGGGCCCAAATATTCGAGCGCGCCACCCGAGAATGGCGGATGTCACCGATGATCGCCACCTCGCGATGGGCCAAATCTCCCAAATGCTGGCGCATGGTCAGGGCATCGAGCAATCCTTGGGTGGGGTGTTCGCAAGCCCCGTCCCCGGCATTGATCACCACCGCCTTTGTGTGCTTTGCCAAAAATTGGGGGACCCCAGCGCTTTGGTGACGAACCACAAAGACATCGGCTCCCATGGATTCGATGTTGCGCGCGGTGTCGCGCAGGCTTTCGCCTTTGGCGGCACTCGATCCGCTGGTGGTGAAATTCATGGGGCTGGCGCCGAGTTTTTTTTGGGCTGTCTCGAAGGAAAGCCGGGTGCGGGTGCTGTTTTCGAAGAACAGGTTCACGACCGAAACCCCCGCCAAGCTTTTGGGGAAATTCTCCTGTCGGTCCAACCCTTCCCGGAACCTTTGGGCCGTGTCCAAAAGGGTCTGGAGGTCTTGTCGCGAGACCTCACGGAGACCAGGAAGGTGGCGGATGGAAAGAACGCCTGGAATTCCAGTTGCAACATTTGTCATGATTAAAGGGTTATAATAGGAAAAGTGCGGCGGCGAACCTTTCCGCACAGGAGGATGTTTTGGAGGTCCAATACCGGAAATCGGCCAGGCGATCGCTGGACCTCGAGCAGCTGCAGGACATCCGCGTGCCTGTCCATCTCCATTTGGGTGGCACCAAAATGGCTTTGGAAGATATTTTGAAGATCGAACCCGACCAGGTGATCCAGTTGGACCGGTTGGCCGGGGAAGCCGTAGATATCGTGGTCAATCGCCGCCACATGGCCAAAGGCGAAGTCGTCGTGGTGAACAACCACTTGGCCGTGCGTTTAATTTCCCTCCTGTCTCCCGAAGAACGATTGAAATTGATCTGAGTTGGAGCATTACATTTTCTGGTAGCCAATGAAAACATCCCTCACTGAAATTGATTTTGAGCTGCGCAAAGCGGTCGTGGTTGCTTGGCTCGATCAGAATATCCGGTACGCGAGAGTCCACATCAAGAATGCTGTCCAGTCCAAGGATGGCGACAAGGTCCGAGATTGGGAGACCTGGCGGGCGTTTAGCGAGCATGCCATGGGAGAAATCCAATCCGGGGCATTGGACCTGTGGATGGTCAATCTCGACAACTCGACCTTCGACCCGACCCTGGTCGACGAGGCCGAGAGCAATTTTGGAGATGCCTAGCGATGGATTGGATCCACACCCTTCAGATCGATCGTCTGGGGATTTTTGCCAAGGACCACGTGGCCAACGTTTCCTATGCCATGGCGACAAGTTTTGTCATCGTCGTATCGGGACCTGTCAACGCCTTTCTAGGTAGGGTCGCGGGCCGCTGGCATTTTTTGGCGCGAACAATGTTTTACATCTTCATCTTCACGGTGGGGTATTCCTCCTTCGCATTCTGGTCGGAACGGATCTTGCGTCAATTTCTGTCGGACCAAAAGCCGGTGCCCTTGCTCGTGCTTTCTGCAGGAGCCTTTTTGGGATTTGGCCTTTGGACCAGTCAGAGGAAAAATTTGCGCTGAGCTTTTCCCGAGCGAACCCAGGCAACGGGAAAGGAAGGAACGTCGATAAGTTCCTCGCGGCCTTGGGGGGAACCCTAGCGGAATTCCCCCAAGCGACGGAACCGGATGCGGTATTCGCGCAACACCAGCTTTCGGGTGGATCCCGTCGCGCTTCCAAAGGTGGTTGTGGTGGTGCTGCCCCCGCCCCCGCCACCGCTAGTACCTCCCGTACCGGTGCCGAGGGTGGCTCCTGTGGGGGAAACCAGCATTCCTGGAAAGGCTCCGACGAGCTGGTCCAAAATGTTCTGGCTACCTACGATTTTGAGATTGTTCCCGCCATTTCCTGTCAAATTGCTTCCTGCGCCCTTGAGATGCAGGGCGCCCGTCAGGGTCACCGTGGAGGAACCATTGCCCCAAAGCATTTGGCCGTTGAAGGCATTTTCGAAATGGATGTAGCCATTGAAATCGGTCTGGCTCCCAAATTGGCCCAACGATCCGCTGCCGCGGACATAGATCATTTCCAGGTCGGAGCTTGAAGTCGTTCCCGGCCAATTTCCATTCACGTTGATGCTTCGCTCCACGATCCAAATCGCCTTGCCCGTAAACGTGCCGCCAGGGGAATTGAAGCTGCTCATGTTGCATCCAAAGGAGGGAAACCTCGCGATCAGCCACCCGTTGGAGGCCTTGTACTTGTTGTAGACCTTTTGCATGTCGGAGGCGGACCAGTTGTTGGAGCTGGCTCCGGCTGCGGCGATCCTCGCGTCGGTCAGGTCAATCGAGGCTGCGCTCAGGGTGCTCCAATCCACGGTGTACACCTGGTTCCACGTTTGACCGGGATTCAAATCCAGGTCGTTCGCCGAGTAGGGGTCGGCCGTGTAAGCGGTGGAGAGAACTGGAGCAGGGACGGCAACGACAGGGGCTGGGACAGCGATGGATCCGGTGGAATTCCAGCCGTTGGAGTTGGTTGTTGAGGCGTTTTGGACGCGTGGATTGTTGCCGCTCGAAAAGGCCGACCCATTTTCATAAAGCCATATTTTTGAGGCGCTAGCCAAGGCGTTGTTGAAGGACCAGCGCGAAGAGCCACCATTGTTGGAAAAGTTCCCATCCAAGGATCCGGTGGAAGTCAAAGGCCCGTTCAGGTAAACCCCTCCGCTGAAATCTCCGCGCTGGTTGGTGGCGTTGAGGTAGGTCGAGGTTCCCAGGTTCAGGGTCGATGAATTGTTGATGTTGGAGATTCCCGCCAAAAATTGGGAGGCTCCGCCAACCGTCATCGAGCTGTTGGCATTCAACGGCTGCTGGAGCAAGAGGTTACCCGTGACGTTGAGC
>CAIKAA010000135.1 GCA_903825275.1 uncultured Fibrobacterota bacterium
CTTTGGGGCTAGGCTTGCTGGCCGCAGTCTGGTCTGGGTTGATGCCCAACCAATAAGCAGCCTGGAGGATGCCTAGCTTTAGGCTCGCGCGATTTAGTTAGAGCATACTCGATCTTTTTGCTGCGTGTGATACATTGATCAATTATATTCTATCTAATGATCCAGAGAGAGCCGTACATTTCCCTGATCGAACCGTTTGTCGGAAAACCTTTGGCAAAGGTGTTTACCGGGTTACGGCGCGTGGGCAAGAGCGGACTTTTGGCCCTGCAGCGGGAAAATTTCCAAGCCCAGGCCCAGAATCGGGATCGAATCGTCTCCATCGACATGGAAAGTCTGGACTTTCCCTTCTTGGACTCCGACCAGGCCCTTTACCAATACTGCCAAAAGCAGGTCAGCACGGGACCGGGGATTTTGTTTTTGGACGAAGCCCAAGAAATCCCGGCTTGGCAAAAGGCCGTGGCGGCGCTGTTGCAAAAGGGCTGGGATGTTTACGCCACCGGGTCGAATGCCCACATGCTCAGTTCGGACCACGCCACCCATTTGGCGGGTCGGCACATCGAAATTTCGGTCCAGGGCCTGTCGTTCCCCGAGTTTTTGGAGTTTGCCCAGCACTACAACACCATCCTCCCGGCCGGTTTGGAGGAGCGCTTTTGGCACTACCTGCGTTGGGGGTCCTTTCCAGGAATCCACCAGATCGCTTTTGCCGAGCAACCGTGGCGCCAGTATTTGGACGCCATCCAAAACACCGTGGTGCTGCGCGACGTGGTGGCCCGTTTTCAAATTCGCAACATTCGGCTATTGGAAGACGTGTACACCTTTTTGTTGGACAACCTCGGACAATTTTCGACCGCCAAGAACATCAGCGATTTTCTCAAAAACCAACGCAGCACGGCTTCGCAGGAAACCGTTCACGAATACATTGGGGCCTTGGAGAGCGCCTTCGCCCTCCAAAAGGTGCGGCGCTACGATTTGAAGGGAAAACGGATCTTGGAGCGCAGCGAGAAGTACTTCGCGGGGGACTTGGGCCTTCGCACCGCGCGGCGTGGATTCCAAACCACGGCCATTTCCGGCATGTTGGAAAACATCGTCTTTCTGGAATTGCGACGCCGGGGTTTCCAAGTTCACGTGGGCAAGATCGGCGAGCGCGAAGTGGATTTCGTCGCCGAAAAACCAGGGGAGATCGAATACTTCCAAGTCGCCTACCAACTCGGTGAACCCGCCACCCTGGAGCGGGAGTACAGCTCGCTCGAACAGATCCGCGACAACTACCCCAAGACCGTGCTCAGCCTGGACCGGATCTCCCCGCAACGCGGCGGGATCCAGCATGTCTTTCTTCCCCAGTGGTTGATGGGAGAAGCTTAGAGCCTATCCGTAAATAGCGATTCGCCCTGCGATCGGCTGCAAAGCCGCTGGTCTGCTTCAAGCTCGTTCACCGTAGTTCGGTTCACTACGCCTCGCTCGCCTTCATTGACCAGCAACTTTTCGCTCGATCTCGGAATCGAAGCCTATTTACGGATAAGCTCTTAAACCGCAGTCGCAGCAGCAGCCAAGGAGGAAATGTCGCGGGCAATCGCCTCGGCGTCGCTGCGAAGCAGGCGCTCGCGCGAAAAGACCGAGCCACCGAAGGCCAAGGCATCGGCACCGCTTTGGATGTATTCCGAGGCGTTGTCGGCCGAGACTCCGCCGCAAGCCAAGAGGGGAATTTGCCGAAAGGGGCCGCGCAATTCCTTGAAGAAGGAGGGGCCTCCCGCCGAACGCGCCGGAAAGATCTTGACCATCGCCGCGCCGGCTTGGTGGGCGTTCCAGATCTCGGTGGCGGTTTGGGCGCCGGGCAAGGCGGGAATCCCGTTGGCGTTGGCAAACTCCTGGACAGGAATTGACAAACACGGACTGACCAGAAACGTGGCTCCAGAATCGGTCGCACGAGCGGCTTCGTCGGCGGTCAGGACGGTCCCCGCGCCAATCCGACAGATTCCGTCAAGCAAGACCGCAAATCGCTCGATTTGGGCGCAGGCTCCGGGAGTGTTCATGGTCACTTCCAGAAACCGCAAACCCGAACGCCGTACCGCCTGGGCCACCGTTTCCATGGCGTCCATCGGGCAATCGCGCAAGATGCCCAAGATCCGGGATGCCTGCAGATCTTCCACGAATTTTTCCACAAAGCTCCCCTATCCTCGCTTCACCTCCGCCCACCCTTCGAGACGGCCTCCCTTCGACGAAAACCGGAAGTGGTCGGCCTCCTCAGGATGAGCGGAGGGCAAAATTCAAATTTCGAATAGCACCATTTTCACCCTAACCATTCCCGCTCATCGCTTCGACAGGCTCAGGACAGGCCTGAGGAGCGTCTCGAAGGGTGGGCGGGAATTCCCAAATTGCGGGCTTCAATCCAATCCGGCCGAGACCATCTTTTCGTAGAAGGCTCGGTAGTTTTCGGCTTGGTCGCCCTTGCGCACGTCGATGGCTTCTTGGGGGTGCAAGTTTAGTTGGCCCACGATCATGTGGGGAATGATGTAGCCCCACTCGAATTCCTTGCGCAACGGGATGTAGTCGTTGGCGATCAGGTCCAACACGGGTCGGATGTCGAACTTGGGATTTTTCAAAAAGCCCAAGAGCAGTTCCAGCGTGCAATTGCCGGCGGCGCGTCCCATGCCGTACACCGAGGCGTCGAGGTAATTGACGTTGTGGATGATCGCTTCGATCGTGTTGGAATAGGCCAGTTGCTGGTTGTTGTGGCCGTGGAAGCCCAGCTCCTTGGTCTTGATGTGCTTGCGGGCGCGGCGCACCAGATTCTCGATGTCTTCCTGGTAGAGCGATCCAAAACTGTCGACCAGATAGATGGCCTGTGCCTTGGATTCGCGCTCGACCTGCTCGAAGGCTTCGTCGAGCTCGGGACCTTGGTCGCGGGAAAGGGCCATCAAATTGATGCACGTCTCGTAGCCCAAGTCGTGGAAGTGGTTGGCCAAGGCGATCGCCTTGTCGACCCCTTTGACGTAGCTCGCCACCCGCACCATGTCGTAGGCCGACTTGTCGCAGGTGGGAACATTTTCGAGTTCGACCCGGCCCACATCGGCCATGACGGAAATCTTGGCGCCGTTCTCCACGCCATCGATCACGCGATGGATGTCCTCTTGACTGCAAAACTTCCAAGGACCGTATTCGGAAGGCGAGAAGAGTCCGGGAGAATTGATGTACCCGATCTCGAAATAATCCACTCCGGCTTGGGAGGAGGCGATGTAGCTGCGGCGAACAAATGCGTGGTCGAATTGGTGGCGGTTGACCAGTCCGCCATCGCGGATGGTGCAGTCGAGAACCTTGATGCTTTCGCGGTACATGGAACGATCCCTGGAAATTGGGTTGATCGGCCCCCGCCAATCGGGCGAGAGGCGAAGGATTGTAAAAGGTAGAACGCTTCTGTGGCTATTTTGATCGACTTGTCTTGGGCTGAAATTCTTTCCTGGTAATCGATCGAGTATCTGATCCGGGATTTGGGAGGATCGCAATGGTTTTGAACGTGGTGTGGCTGGGACTGTTCTTTGTTGGCGGCTTGCTGGGCACTTGGCGTTGGTTCATCGGTGACGACCCCAAAGTGTTTGCGACCATGGCCCAAGCCACCTTCGACTCGGCCAAGACCGGCTTTGAGATGGCCCTAGGATTGACCGGCACGCTCACCCTATGGCTCGGGCTGATGAAGGTCGGCGAGGCAGCTGGCGCGATCCAGCTTCTATCCAAGGCCCTGGCCCCCTTGCTGCGCCGAGTCTTCCCCGGTCTTCCTTCGGACCACCCCGCCTCGGGAGCGATGGTTGTCAACTTCGCCGCCAACATGCTTGGTTTGGACAATGCCGCCACCCCTGCGGGCTTGAAGGCGATGAAGGAATTGGAAACCCTCAATCCCAACCCTGGCACCGCAACCAACCACCAGGTCATGTTCATGGTCTTGCACGCCGCAAGCTTGACCTTGTTCCCCGTGAGCATCATGGCCCTGCGCGCGACCGCGGGCGCCAAAAATCCGGCGGATATTTTCCTCCCCATTTTGGTGGCCAGCGCCTGTTCCGTGGCGGGAGGATTCTTGTCGGTCGCTTTGGTCCAACGTCTTAAGTTGTGGGACCCGGTTCTATTGGGCTGGATCGTGGGCGTTTCGGCCCTGCTCGCCGGTGGGGTTAGCCTGATCGCCACCCTTCCCCACGACCAAGTGGAATCGGTCTCGACCACCTTGGGCACCGGACTGATGCTGGCGGCCATTCTGTGGTTCTTGGGACTAGCCACTTACAAAAAGGTGAACGCCTGGGAGGTCTTTACCGAAGGTGCCAAAGAAGGCTTTCAGACCGCCATTTCCCTGATTCCGTTCATGGTGGGAATTTTGGTGGCAGTGGGTGTGTTTCGCGCCTCGGGGGGGATGAAATTGTTGGTGGACGGAATTTGGAGCTGTGTGGCCTGGACAGGCTTGCCGCCGGAATCGGCGGGCGCCTTCCCCACCATGCTGATGAAACCTCTCTCGGGCGGCGGAGCTCGTGGCATGACCATCGACGCCATGAAAAGTTTTGGCCCCGACTCCTTCACCGGCCGCTTGTCCAGCCTTTTGCAGGGCTCGACCGACACGACACTTTATGTCATCGCCTTGTATTCCGGTGCCATCGGCTTGAAGAAGACGCGCTATGTCTTGCCCTGCGCTCTGATCGCCGACCTGTGCGGATTTGTGGGTGCCTTTGTGATGGCGATGATCTTCTTTCGGTAGAGGACAAGCACATCCTCGAAACCATCGAATTCAACTCCAAGTAGTGGAACAAGTACTTCGGGTTGAAAAACGTGACGGGGTCACATTGATCGAATCGGGGCGTGACGGAGTCACGCCCTCACCCTCCGTTGGCTTCGATACAACCCGCCGAGCTGCACTGGGTACCGTGGCGGCGGGCCACTCAGCCAACGGCCGGCTTCGAGTCGAAATGAGAAACGACGGTCGTTGCCTGAGTGGCGCCGAAGGCGCTGTATCGAAGGCAACGATAATCGTGACTGAGTCACGCCATCACCTCCCGTTGGCTTCGATACAGCGGCCAGGGGCCACCACTCAGCCAACGGCGACTTGCTTCTCAATCCCCGCCGCCCATCAATCCCCTCACCCCCGCTTGTGCTTCCCTTTGCGCTTGGCCTTTGGCGCTTCGGCGCATTGCGGAGCGCCCTTTTGGTGCCACTGGGCAAACAAGGCTTTCTCGCTGTCCGGCAACCGGTCCTTCATCGGCATGTTGCCCACCGCCGTTTCCCGCAAGATCCCGTACGAATTGGCCTTGGCCAAAGCATAGGTCGAAAGGTTTGTTTCCCCCTGGTTGTGGCAGGCCAAACACTTTGAGGCCATTACCGGACGAATGTCCCGGCTCGTAGCAAGGGAAATCCGACGACTTCGCCACATCCGCCGCTACCGCAACCGCCGAAAACAAGCTCATCGCCAGGGCCAATGGGGCGAATCGAACGAATCCAGAAACAACGATCATCGCAAAACTCCGAAAAACGAGAGAGACAGATTTTGACGAAACGAAGGCAACAATTGTCCGCTAATGTCCTGTTCAACCAAGACCGCCCAGCAAGGCGGCATGGTTAACAAGGGTCATTAGGGCATAAAACAAATGGAAATATTTGGTTTATGCCTCACTCCAAACGTAAACAATGGATTCATGACAAAATCAATCACACTGCCGATACAGAACCAAGGGACTGTTGGGGGAAAATCAATAACTGGACCAGTAAAGTACGTCAGCAAAAATGGTGATCCCGAAAACCTAAGACCAATCATTGAAACATCCCTAATACCCCAATCCGTCAAATAAATCCTATTTGCGATTCGTACAGGCAAACGAACCTTTGATTCTCTAGCTTCAATAATTTGCGATTTATCAATGATATCAAAATGCCTCCGCGCACCAAATACTGAGTCAAAATCACGTTCAGAAATACAAACAACTCTGGGCAGAGAATTGCCATTAGATAATACCAGCTCGATGGGCCATATTTTGATACCTCGATTTACGCTAGGCTCGACCTCTGACTGGATATTCTCTATAACTTTGTAGCCCTTCACGGCAGAAAATCCGAGAGATCAAAACCGTCCCCAAATGTCAAACCAGATTTATCCTTCACTACCATTTGCATTGCACCACCTGCATATTTACTTCCACCAAACCCCATGAATCCGCCCTCTGTCTGAGCTGCAGTTTTTCCTACAAGGAGTTTAGTCCCTGCACTCATATGGACTGGTACAATTTGAGTCATATCACTCCATTGCATTTTAATGGCAAGCATATTCCGAAGTTCGTCGACACTCTTTGCACCTTCAAGTTCGTTCCATCTGAATAGGAACGATACTTCGCTACGCCCTTCCAGTTGAGCATTCCCACCAAATACACGAAAGCCGACGTAATCATTCTTAAGCGTCACATTTCGAATTCTTCCAGCAAACGATTTCGTTATCTGTTCATCAATATCAGGAGCATTCCTTAGGCGAGAAAACATTCTACTAAATATTCCACTCTCGGAAATTTCCTTCGCCGCATAAGCAAAGGTAGCTAAAGCTCCAGCGCCGAGAATGGCACCTTCCACCATCTCCATTTTCTCAACGCTCGCCCGAATTTCGCTTGCTTCTGCTCCAGCAGATTGCGCGAGCACCGAGTTCACCAAACTCCGACCAAAGTCTATTTGGATTGAGTTTAAAATATTGGCAATCGAACTTGCGACCGACATTTCACTCATCGTAAAAAGTCCGGTCGGATCGGATCCCTTTATAGGGCTCTCATTCGCATACAAGTACCGATGCAAGCTCAACGGGCTTTCTGTATCTCCCCCATACGGATCCTCGCTCACAAACCTCCCGGTCTGCGGGTCCATCCATCGGGCTCTTAGGAAGAAGCACCCACCCTCCGCA
>CAIKAA010000136.1 GCA_903825275.1 uncultured Fibrobacterota bacterium
ATTTGCCTTTGGCACCATGAGTGTGAGTGCTCGCTTGGAAGAGGGCAAAATTCTTCTGAAGGACTTGTCGATGGATGGGTCTTCGATGGGCATGGTGAAAGCCAATGGCACCATCGGGGTCGATCAAAGCCTGGATTTGAAAGTGGACACGCATCTTCCCCAATCCGCCTCCTCGACAATGCAATCGGGAGCCTCTGCCATCATTCCCTCTTCCGGCCCGATGGCTTCCGAGCTCAAAATGGCCCAGGGAGCGGCGCTGCCCACCGACGAAAAGAAACGCGTCATTCTTTCCTGGTTGGTGACGGGATCGTTCAACGACCCGTCGGTTTCTCCCAACCTCCCGCGTCTCTCCGACCTCGCCAAAGGTGCCGCGGCTTTGATCGCGGCAGAAGCCAAGGCGAAGGCGGAGGCTGCCTTGAAGGAGCAAACCGACAAGCTAAAGGCCCAAGGCGACGCCAAGATTCAGCAAGAAAAGGCCCGCGCCCAAGCTTTGGTCGACGAGCAAAAGAAAAAGGCCTCTGACGCCGCCAGCAAGCAAATCGAGCAAGGCAAGTCCAAGGCCTTGGATGCCGTGAAGGGCAAGTTGAAGCTGCCCGCCTGGTAGCACCGTTGTTTTGGCTCATCCCCCTTTTTTGGGGGATGGGGCCCATTTCCCCTTTCCCCCCCTAGAGGAGTTTTCATGAAGCCCTTTCCGACTCTCGCCATTGCCCTTTCCGCAGGGCTGTTGGTTTCTTGCTTTTCGACTACACCGACTGGCAATCCAGGCGTTAGCTGCCTCGACTACCTATCCTCTGCGCTGAACCTCACCTTTCGCGATTCGGCGAGCGGGACAAAACTGCGCATGAAGGCGTTTTCGGTGGTCACCCCCGAAAGCGATACTCTGCGACTCGACACATCCCGTATCGTGGGTGAAATCCAAATAGGTCAGGATACGGTGTACACCGCTTATGGCAGCCCGGGCGTCTACAAGGTCCTGGTTCCGACATCCAGCGGAATTCGGACATCAAGTTATACCGTGCCTCCCAAGCCCGGCGAGCCCCTGGAGTGCGGGCACACCATCTCGCAGAATGTGGAAATCCGCCTGAGTCATTGAGCGGATCACGGGAAGCTGGCGCTCAAAGAAGCAGTCATTTTCTGTCAAACTCAACGACTCCTTGCTGTGAACCGGAGGACTCGGTTAACGCGTGTGGGGAACTTGAGAAAGTCGACCATTTCTGACGCCGATGGAGGTGAAAACATCAAAGGTGTTCGGGGCGCGGATCGCGTGCCTTTGTCCGAATGCGGTTCGCTAACGGGGTCGACGGGAAGGGCTCACGGTTGGCCGATCGGTTACGTAGAGGTCCACCGGCGCGTCACCGGTGCCTGCCCTGGCGATCGAAATACGATCAAGGTCACGCCGCGAGGAAGGGACTCTGAGGCGATGGAAAGGGACCGGCCAAAGCTGGGGGCGGTGATAGCGCGGCCATCGAGAGACAGGAGCTGCCATTCGCCAGCAAGCGCGGAGGTGGCGCGAAGGGAACCGTGGTCGAGATGAAGATCGAAGTCGGAGGGTGACAAGGCAATGATCGAAGCGGGGATTTTCACGTCGCTTTTGAGAATCGCGGAGAGAATGCCAGCCATCACACTGTCGATGGAACTGATCCCCTGGTTGGTCCACCGGGTACCGATCACATTGATCTTTCCTCTATGACAGGAATCGTCTGGGCATTTGAAGGCCCCCGAGCCACTTTCTCCTTGCCAACCTTCGGCTTGGGTTGTCCAATCCATGGCTGTTTGCGCGCCGTAGAAGTACATCTCCCCAAAGGAATGGCACAGCGTATCGGTTTTGGTATGGGTATCGCAAACTACGCCAGGTTGGCATGTTGGTGGGATAAACGGGTATCCCAGATAATGGATAAACTGCAAGGTTTGCGAATAATCGATGGGGATCACGCGAGCCCACCCCAACGTCGTGCCCACATCTTGATCCAGCTCAAGAAGGGCCCAATCGTCGTCCCCTGCATAGGTCGGAGCATTTGGAACTGTCGAAGGAAACTTGGATTTTGAAATCCAACTCTTCACAACGCGAACAGCATTAAATCCAGGAGCCGATTGTTCGAGATTGTAACCCGGGCGAACAAAAAATGAATCCGTCACCCAAGCATCCTGGATGGTTCCATCTGTTGGAGAATACTTAAGACAATGTGCGGCAGTTAAAGCATGTCTAGGTCCAACTAATGAGCCTGAACAGCGTTGATGACTGTCACCATAAACCGTTGCATCCAGTCGAACCGCAATTCTCCCAGGCCATCCGAGTACCGGATCCTCAGGACTTAACGGAAAACGGTATTTTGGGATAATGCCATTTTGCCACAACGGCAAGACCGCCGGGAGCCCCGAGATTCCTTGGTTTGGCCGAGTCCCCACCCACGATCCTGCCGTGCTATCCCAAAGCTTCCCCGTGATCATCGTATCGACTGCAAGTTGTTTCAAATGATCGCGGTACACGACCGGCCAGGTCATGTCCTTGACCCATCCCACTTGGCAAAGTATCGCTAGCGAAATCGTGCAAACCTTGGGTGATCGGATCATGTAACGTTCTCTCCTTGGCAAATACGAGCAAACAATCAAGCCCTCCGCCCGGTATGAAGGAAGAGGGCAAGTCTTCGTTCAAATGGTTACAACTACTGCAGCCACCAATTCAATCGCACCGTGCGAGCGCTGGAGGCTTGCACCTTGAGGTACAGGCTGGCAAGAGTGGGATCTGCATACGAGACCGTCTGCGAATACCCGCTGAGGCTGGCGACAGTTCCTGTCGGTACTAATTGGGCCGAAAGTCCTGCCAATGCTACACCGTTGTCGCTGTTGGCTTGGAAGATCACATTTGACCACTTCCATTCGCGAGGAAGTGCCGCACTCTTGATCACGAAACAATTGGTCCCAGCCGAAAGCCCCAAGGTGAGGCTTGAACTCGCTGCACCCAGATCGCGAGTATTGGCATCGGTGCAAGCACCATTAGTTGGCTGAACGTTAACCACAGAGGAGACTTGTACTGCAGGAGAGTGCTTATCGTTTACTAGCACATTCACCGTATGGATTCCCGCTGTCCCAAATGTGAATACGAGCTGGTTCAAGGCCCCTGGATTTGGTGTGGATGCCACACCATCGACTGTCCAGGAGTAGGTCAGAGTATCACCCTCTGGATCCACCACATTGGCTACGAATTTGGCGGGAGTACCGACCGCGATCAGACTTGGAGGTGCCAGGTAAACGATGGGCTGGGCATTGAAGGTGAATCCCACTGGCCCAAGGTCCGGATTTCCCGAAATCAACGTGCCTGTTGCGTCATAGATGTTGACGAAGCTGTTCGCTGCCCAGGTCGGCTTCAAGCCCTGAGCCGACCAATCGTTGGTGGTATTCCAAGGCGAACGCCACTGCGCTTCGATCAAAGTCAAACCTTCCCCGCCATTGACACCATTACTGGTTGATGCTCCCGGTTGGAGTGTTTGAGATCCAAAATTGAATTCCACATAGGCCAACCCAGGACGACCCGTCACGGTTCCCACAGTTGCCTTTGACTGCGGCAAGTAGTTCACATTGATTCCGGGCACTCCGTTGGGGTATTCCGAAACGCTGTAGAAGTAACGAGCGCGCAATCCCGACAGCGGCACACTCGTGCCGTTCTTGAGGAACAGCTTTAGGGTCGTGCCCTGGGCATTATTGGGTTGGGTATTGATCGTCCATGCCTCAAGACCCGGGACACTCTTTGGCTTTGCTGCCGCATCGACCCAAACCTGCTGGCTCTGCTGACGCGAGGCGAAGTACGGGTAAGGAGTCCTCAACGCATCCGGAATCCGGTTTTCACCGCGGGCATAGAAAACCTTCCCATTATTGGGATGAACCACGCTTACGGC
>CAIKAA010000137.1 GCA_903825275.1 uncultured Fibrobacterota bacterium
AGCGTCACTTCATCCAGTTGGCGACCGGTCACTACTAACCTGGATTTTAACCGTTGGGATGCCGAAGCGGGTGTCTCTCCAGGGAGCAATTGAAGGAACTCCGACCCACGTAGGTTGATGGCGATATTCCCACGTGCGCACTGCAGGACAACCCGGTCCTTCATTTCGGCTTCACCAAGCCAAGGAATACACTCCTGGCCATTCGGACGAGGCTCTTGGAGTTCACGTAGTAAACTGCCCAAGCTCTTTCCTTCTCCGGCGGCAGCAACAACCAACTCCTCAAAATCCTCCTGAACGAAGAGATTCCTGTGGACCTGCTCCTTGATTGCCTCAAGCGCCTTGGTCCCCTGTGCATCCACGGCTTCGAGATGGAACCGGCATGCACCACTGTCTGTAAAGGACCATTTGGAGAGGATGGCAAAGCGGGTAAAACGCCCACGCAGGACCTCGGCCAATTCCTTTTGGTAACGGAGTTTGAGGGTATTGAAGCTGCTACCCCATTCTTCTGCTTTCACAATAGCACGGGCCATCACCAGCAGGTCACGATCTTGATAAAGGCTTGTGGTTCCTGTACGAGGTAACAAGAAGCGAACCGTATTCCGACGTGTTTGAAGGTGGTCCTTAAGGAACCTTCCGAGGGTTAGGTCGAGCTTATCCAGGTCCTCCGGAACAACCAAAACGGGGATCTTGAGGTCTGCCCATGCGGCAGGTTTATCCGTTTCTGAGAACTGACTCCAAGGGTCCACCTGCCACGCCCGTGGAAGCGGAAGGACTCGGTGCAGCCCCGTGGAACCGGCATCGCCTTCAAAGGCATATCGCAACACTTTGGCAAGCATGGCGAGGTCCTGACCAACCTGGAACAAACGGTCGTTTCGAGCTGCCTGCAGCAACTTTGCCTGCGGGTTCTCCTCACGACGGAACACCAAGCGCTTGCCATCCCGGTGAATATTGAAGCCATTCTCCTCAATTCCCGCGATCTCTATCTGGAACGAATTGTCATCCACCACTTTTTCATGGGTGATGTCAGCGTGAAGTATGGCTGGATCCGCCCCAACCTGGTTGTCCGCAGAGATCGACCGCAACCACAGAGCAGGCAAAATCTGTCTCAAGTGAGGAATACTTTCTCGATGGTTCGCCACGGAGTCCATTACCGCCGTCTGATTGCGCATAGCCTTCTCTCGCAAGTCCCGATGCGCCTCGTTTGCCACAGAATCTAGGAGGGCCGTAATACCGCTATCGTCGTCCTCAAGGGAGAAGTCGGCGGCGGTAAGGATCGGCTGACTTTCTCCTTTGGACTTGAACAGACCGGCCAAAATCCTGATAAGGTCACGGGTCTCTTGAGCATCACTTGCCACCAGGATTTGGTCTTCCAACAACTGAAAAAGGTGGGGGGCAAAAGGCCAAGATTGAAGGAATTCATCGCGTCTACGATCCTGCTCTGCAGCAGGGACGGACAGAAGTCGGAAGTACTCGGATACGTGAACCGATATGGATTTTTCGATCGCGTCCACCGGCACATGACGTCGGTTCGTAAACAAGCGGTGTAGCAGCATATTCCGCCGATCGCGCTGAATTTGCTCCGGTGCGCCCGCTGCGTGGAAGTCAATCAGGATCGGGCTCACACGATGGATCTGCTGGTAGGCATCGCTGCTTCCGTTCCGAACGGAGATCACTAGCACCAGTTTGTCGGGCACTTCCTTCGCGACTTCCGAAAGTACCTGGATGAATCCAAAGGCTCGACTTCGATGGGGTGCCTTCGGGTCGTTTCCCAAGCCATCAAACCAAGTTTGAAACTCGTCGAGGAGTATAGCGGTTGGTGTGTGGTTGACCAGCTCCATGATCAAATCTGGACCGGGCCAGTCAGTGCCTTTGGCCTTGAACATCCCGCGCACCTCTGGTCCACGAGGATGGTGATCAAACAGGACTTCCCAAAGGGAGGGGAACTTTTGCCTGTGCAGACTCTCGCTGATGACGTGCATACTTGGTCGAAGTGCTGGTCGAGCACTGATCCGACTATCCCATTGATCCAGCCAATTTGATGTGACTTCAGGACTCTTCAGCGCATGGTGCAAAGAGGCGAGCAAGTGTGACTTACCCATGCCCCGCTCGCCGATCAATACCACCGGACGTCCGTGCGATTGCCCGACAGAGTCAATGGCTCTGAGCAGGTCTGCGGTCGGATAAGTGATTTCCAAGAACTTGTCGGCAGGTTGCTGGACTGCACCGGAATTGCGACTGTTGGCAATCTCTATAGCTGTTCCTTTGAGGTGTTTGCCAAGAAATTCGTCGCGGAGCTTCAAGCCGTGCATGTCATTCAACTTCCTGGAAGGGAGGAATTATCCCGGTAGATTTCGATTGGTGTTTGCCAATTTCACTCAAGTTTCCGGTCCGTATTTAGATGCGTACAAGGTTGTACCGTATGTTTTTCGAGTAAACGGAAAAGGTAATCTGGCTGTTGCTGCTTCGACTTGATGCCTTTTGCAAAACCAGCCTTGAAATCAGGTGGACAGTATTCTTCAGCCTGACGATAGGATTGGGGGGGGCTCCTGAACGGAAATCCAGTCAAATGACAGGATTTCCACGCTGGACACAGCCCACTCCTTGGCGTGTCCTCACCTCTTCCACAATCAGACGTTAATTGTTTTTAGTTGCCTTTCGTGGTTGTTCATGGTAGTTTCACTCCATGCACCCAGCCATCGCGACCTCAGCACCCAACGCAGGCGACCACACCGAATTGTCGCTTGCCTCCGATCATGCCTCCTTGGTGCGATGCTGGACCGAATGGGCTCTCCCAGAGGCAGTGAGGGCAGGCGAGCTGGCCGAGTGCAGCTTGCGAACCTACCGACGTGCGGCATCTTACTGGCTCCAGTCCACTCGACTGATCCACCAACCCACAGCGTCGACGGTCAAGGAATGGGTGATCAGCATGAAATCTGCGGGCCTTTCGGCCAGCAGTATGGCCACCTACCTGGCGGCGATCAAGTCGCTCTATAACTGGGCCGACTCCAACAACCTCTACCCCAACATCGCTCGCGGAGTCAAACAGCCCAAGGTGTACAAGGACAGTCCGCTCCCTTGTCCAACCTCGACGGACGTCTCCCGGATGTACCAAGCAGCAAATGCCGAGAGCATCCAAGGCAAACGCGACCGAGCCATCTTGGCGATCATGTACTGCACCGCGTTCCGTTGCGTTTCGCTCAGGCGAGCCAAAGTCGCTGACCTCGACCTCACGACGGGGACAATCCGGCATCAACCCAAAGGACATAAGGAAAAGGACTCTTTGGCAACGCTCTCGCCAACAGCAATTCGATCGCTGCAAGATTACCTGGTGGCTCGTGGTCCTCTCGATCAAACTGCCCCGCTCTTTGTCGCCGTGGGCAACCGCCGAGATGTGCTCGACGGCCTAACCGAAAAGTCAATTCGGACCATCGTTGTTCAGGCAAGCGAAGGAATCGGCCTGATCCAGCGCAACGAGTATGGGCACATTCGCAATCGCGGGCATTACTCAGCTCACTCTATCCGCCGAGCCGCGATCACCAAGGCCGCCGAATGCCTGGGCATGGACACCGCACAAACACTTGCCGGACATGCCAGCTCCGACACAACGCGCCGGGCCTACGCCCGTATCAATCGGTACAAACAACTCCAAAACACTGCAGCAATTCTCGATCTGTAGGAGGAGATACCATGGCAGGATCTGTCATCACAATCGCAGGAGGAAAGGGCGGGGTTGGGAAGACCACCGTGACCGTTATACTCGCCTCAGAGCTGAGCCAACAAGGCAAGACTGTCTGTATTGTCGACCTTGATCAACAAAGCACTTGCGCAATCGCCCTTGGCCTTGATGATGTGACCGAAGGGGTCGCACAATGGCTAGAAGGAAAGCTGCCCTACGCGCCAACACCCTTCGATGGGGTTTCCCTCTTGGCTGGTGGCCCCCAGCTGGGCCGCATCACCACTCTCGATCCGCCCCGGTTAAAATCGAGAATTGACAAGGTTGAGTTGGACTATTTCCTGATCGACACAGGTCACGCCTGGCACCCGCTCTCGCGCCTTGCATGTACGGTCGCAGACAAATTGCTCGTCGTGTCCGACCCGCATACTTTGGGCCTGACCGGAGCCGCCGCTTTGATCCAACGCCTGCCCGAAAACCTTCCGAAAGCCTTCGTACTGTCAAAGATTGATGGACGACGGAATTTGCACAAGGAAATCGCCCAGCAAGCATCCGCAGTCTTCAAAGATCTTCCGGTGTTTAACATCCGGAGCGATGCAGCCCTGGAACGGACTCTGTCCGAAGGACTTGCGAACACACGACTTCGCCGCACCCGCGCCGTCGAGGACATTGCAAGTATCACGGACTGGATCACTGAGGACCCTCATGTCTAATCTTTCCCTGGCACGCTCGCTTCGAGGCGCATCACACCTCAACTTGGCAGATGATGGTAGGTTTGACGCCATCGCAAGAGGGGCAGAATCTGAGCTGCCGTTAGAATCCATTCAACCAAGGTTCGGTGGCGACACTCGCAAAATCAACCCTGCGAACGTGGCTAGCCTGGCCGAATCTATCTCGGCTTTCGGCATTATAGAGCCGATCGTCATCGACAATTGCCATCGACTGATCGCCGGAAACCATCGCAGGATGGCCGCTAAACTTCTGTCCCTCCCGGCAAGCGAGAGGCAAGCATTGTGGGAGGAGTTTACTGGACGTCCCATCGACAAGATGTACGCAAAGAAAATTGCCAACCTCACGCAGACTGAATCAAATGTGCCTGTTCGGATTTTGTCCTTCGACTCTCAAGCAAACCCCGAACTTGCCCTTGGATCTGAGATCGCCGAGAATGAGAAGCGCCGTGCCTACTCCAGTGACGAAGTCATCGAGTTGGCCAGCCGACTTGACAAAGTGGGCATCAGGGCATCGGTGGGGAGACCGCAGAATGGACAGGTGGCAATGATCCCCGCGCTGACAGCCATTGTCCAAAAGTCAGAATCAACTGTTCGACGAATGCTGGCAGGG